>JAJZMR010000043.1 GCA_021847535.1 bacterium | reverse complement strand
GTTGCTATTAATTTATCATTGTCTTTTTGGTGTAAACCAATGCTCGGCTCATCAAGTACGTAAACCACCCCACTTAAAGATGAACCTATCTGTGTCGCAAGTCGGATACGTTGACCCTCGCCACCAGAAAGAGTCCGGGCCGAACGATTGAGCGTTAAATACTGCAAACCAACATCAGACAAAAATTGGTATCGCTGCACGATTTCACGCAAAAGCCCCTTGGCAATAGTTGCTTGAAAATCTACAAGTCGCAAGCTCTTAAAAAATGATAACGCAGCACCAACAGAAAGCTGCCCGATATCAAAAATATTCTTACCCCCAATGGTCACAGCTAATGCAAATTTGTGTAGCCGTTTTCCCTGACATTCAGTGCATATAATTTCTTGATAAACGCCCATTTTATCGGCAAATTCAAGACCAGCGAGCGTCGAATTTTTGGCAGTCCAGGGAACAACAATTTCAACACCCAAACCATGACATTTTTTACAGGCCCCTAAAGGCGAATTAAAAGAGAAAATACGTGGTTCAAGTTCAGGGATCGAATTACTACAAGGAACGCACATGCGTGCAGAAGAATACGTGTACGATTCAGGACCAACAATAACTTTTACTTGTTGACGACTCAGCTCAAGCGCCTTTTCTATACTTTCTTGGATACGCGCAGATTCATCAGCCGTCACTTCAAGCGTGTCCAAAAGAATATCAACGGTATGTTTAACTGTTTTTTTAAGGTTAAGGGCATAAATATCATCAATTGCCCTAAAATTAAATCGTTGGCCATCAATAATAAAGCGGCAATACCCCTGATTAAAATATTTTTCAAGCTCCGTAACAAAAGTGCCCTTTTTTTCCACACTTATCGGTGCGACAATACTCACGGTCGAACCTGAAAACTCTTTCACCAATCGCTCTGCTATCTGGTCTGGACTAGCAGCCTGAACAGGATTATAGCAACTTGGACAATTAACCATACCAATACGCGCAAAAAGGACACGTAAATAATCATATATCTCGGTAATCGTGCCAACAGTAGACCGCGGGTTCGCTCCAACCGTTTTTTGTTCGATAGCAATAGCCGGACAAAGCCCTATCAATGCGTCAACATCAGGCTTTTGGGGCATTCCCAAAAACTGCCGCGCATATGAAGAAAGCGACTCAAGGTAACGCCGCTGCCCTTCAGCATACAAAACATCAAGAGCCAGGGTACTTTTACCCGAACCTGATGGCCCGGTAATAATAGTCAATGATTCCTTGGGTATCTCAACGGTAACATTCTTAAGATTATGCTCACGGGCACCAACGACTTTTATATAACGACGCTCTTCCATACAATCAACCTTTATGATGTAATATTTGTATATTTTACCATATATTTTGGCAACAGTCGATCGGTGCTTCGATTCCAGCATGCAGACGAATAAAAGTTGCTTTTTTTTCCATGCGCTTTAAACTCTCCTTCAAGAAAAATTCAAAAGGTACTCTTATGAAAAAAATACTCCTCTTTTATGGTATCTTTTTTACAGCCCTGCCAGCATGTACAGCATCAATCAACAGTGTCTATACAAACAAGATTTTCAACCTGATAAACTATATCTTAGGTAGGCAGATTCCTAGCGCAAAAAAGAACAATGTCTCTGTCGGATATATGGCCATGAAAGGAGATATCAGTGACTATGGCCAGTACTTTTCCTGCTTAAAATTTTTTGCTGACAATCAAAATATTGATCTGGTCATGCTCGATATTAATTCCAATGGTGGGTCTGGCGCCACGGCCGAAATTATCAGCGATTTTATTCAAAAATTAAAAATTAAAAAACCGGTGATAGCTTTTATTGCTGATGGCTGCTTTTCGGCAGCCTATTGGATAGCGGCATCATGCTCATATATTATAGCCCCTCCTACAGCGACAATTGGCAGTATAGGAACTGTTTCAACATTTACCTATGATAAGGATATCGTTACTACCTTTATAACATCAGGTAAATATAAGATGCCAGCCTATCAACAGACGGGAGAACTTGAACCAAAATTTAAGGATTTCATCCAAGAACAGGTTAATCAGGCCGCAGAGCATTTTTTTGCCTCTATAGCAGATCAACGGAATATTCCCCTTGAAGAGGTACGCGGCCTGGAAGCAAAATGGTTTCTTGCGCCACAGGCGTTAGCGCTCGGGTTGATCGATCAGGTCGGCACAATTGATGCGGTCATACAGACAATAGTCCAATTTGCCCAAGCACGGGGCATCAGTCCATGCAAACAAATTTTTTTTATCGATCAAAACGGCTCTAAAATACAAGCTTTCAGCCTATAAAATTGACATTAATTTTTAATATGTTACGATCAAAAAATAACTCTCTATAGTATATAAATAAATTTTTGATCGAGGTACAATCATGAAAAAAACAGCGCTCTTTACACTGACAAGCATTTTTTCAATTTCATCATTAACCGCAAAGCCATTTTTGACCGATTATGCACAGAGCCTCTTCAAGAGCGTCAAGACCCTTTTGAAAAAACAGGATCCTGTTGTTGTCCCTGCGCGTCAGGCACCCACGATTAATGTTGGCTATCTCAGCCTAAAAGAGTCCATTAAACAATATGAAGAGATCGTCTATAAGCTGAAAGCTTTTGCTGATAATGATGTTATAGACATCATCCTCATCGATCTTAAATGTGGCGGCGGTTTGCCAGGGGCGTCACAAATCATTGGCGAATTTATCATGCATATAAAAACTGCAAAACCGGTCATCGCATTTGTCAGTGAATATGCCTTTTCAGGCGGTTACTTGATTGCATCCTCATGTTCCCACATTATCGCCCCTTCAGTGGCAGACATTGGCAGTATCGGCTCGGTAATTGAGTTTGATCAAGGAGCAGCCAAAGACCCGACACATGTCGTGATCAAATCAGGAAAATATAAGGCGTATGCGTATGATCAAGATGGAAAATTAACTGAAGACCATCGAAATATCCTACAAGAAAACGTCGATGAAACGGCATTCGCTTTCTTTAACCATGTTGCACGGTGCAGAAATATCCCCGTAGAAGATATTAAAAATTTTGAGGCACGATGCTTTTCCGGCTTTCAATCCCTGAAAATTGGACTTATCGATCAGGTTGGCACGCTCCATGACGTCATCAAAAAAATAAGTGAAATGGTCAGCGATAAGCAGAAAAAATCATTTGAACAAGTTGCCTTTATTAATACAGACAACGTTGCGTTTGCCACGTTTGATCTTAACGAATAAAAGCGCTATCCCTTTTTTTAAACCTTCCGTTATGTTATACGTAACTCTGTAGAGAGTTATTTTAAAAAGGAGGGTTATATGAAAAAATGGGCACTATTGTTCTTTCTGCCGCTATCACCATTGCTGGCGAATCAGATTAAAATGACTCGCTCCTTGCCCCAAGAATCGCCTATCATTTCAATTGGTTATATATCGCTTACACAACCAATTACTGATTTTAATGATACGGTGAAAGCACTCAAAAAATATGCTGATGATGTGTCAATCGACTGCATAATTCTTCATATTAATTCACCCGGTGGGTTGCCCGGCAATAGCCAAATTATTGCAGATTTTATTCTCTGGACAAAACAATTCAAGCCGGTAATAGCCTTTATTTCAGATTCAGGAACCTCCGGTGCTTATTGGATAGCGGCAGCATGCAGTTATATTATCGCACCTGAAACTGCGCATATTGGCAGCATTGGGGTTGCCTGCGAGCTTCCTAAAAAAAACAATTCTATCGCTTTGACAGCAGGCAAATTTAAGCGTGCACGCTACCTTGCAAAAGGGGTTATCGATCCTGAATATGCCGATCTGGTACAAAAACGGCTTGATATAACCTACGATCTTTTTTGCAAAAATATAGCAAAATTGCGCGGATTATCTGTTGAAACAATTTTAAATTTTGAAGCGCAGGTTTTCTTAGGGGCTCAAGCACAACAACTTGGACTCATCGATGAAATCGGCACACTGGAACAGGTCTTACATAAAGCAGTTGAACTGACAATGCTGAAAAAAAATAATATGCCATCGCTCATACGATTGATCAGTTCACCGACTGAAATCTTTGAATTTGCGGTCTAATCTTGATTTTTCCTGTTTGATGCGTATACTTTTAACATGAAATCTTTTATGGTGAATGTAGCTCAGTTGGCAGAGCATCGGGTTGTGGTTCCGAGGGTCGTGGGTTCGAGACCCACCATTCACCCCACTTTAAAAAGTGATTGAATTACTTAAAAATTTCTATACACTTAGTGAAAATTATATCGGGGTGTGGCGCAATTGGTAGCGCACTCGCTTTGGGAGCGAGGGGTTGTCGGTTCGAGTCTGGCCACCCCGACCATTTTCAAAAAAAATTAGGTGTAGTCTATGAAACGTCTATTATTTTTCCCCTTATTTTTTATTGCCAGAATCTCTTCTCATTCAATCCCACAAGAAGGTACCGAACCTTATCGTGCTGCTGCTCAGCAGTGGGCCCATACAGTTGTCCGTGATGTAACACCCGATGCAGCATGCGTTCTTTTAGAGCTGACTTACCTTTCATATATGCGCTCTCAGGCCACACTTGAAGTACAAAATAGCTATCTTAACTTTATCGATACGATCGGTTCTGGATGGAATCATATTTTAAAAACGCGGCTCGATCCAAGCAAGGATGAAGATTTTGATACGACAACCATTACGCCTGAAAATCTTGCTGATTACTTGCAAACTTTTCAAAAAGCATCTGTTGCGCACAAGGATTATGTTGCTATCGTCCAAGAGATAGTGACAGATAAAGAAAAAAAATATCTAAGCTGTAAATCGCTTGTGGACGACTTGCGGCAACGTGCACGCAATGTTATTGCTGAATCACTCAGTGCCATGATTACAGAAATAGAAGAGGCATTGCTTGCAGCACAACAAGAAATCTGCGATGCCGCAGATTTCTTTAAAAATCATAGCCACATCAAAAGTGCTCCCATTGATCGGTCGTTATCTGATCTTTTGTGGTATTATGTGCCAACATTAATGATGCAAGCTTTTGTAAATTTTGATGCAGGCTATTGTGCCTCAAGTAGGGTCTGCCTTGATGCATATCTTGGCAGTCAACAGGTCAGCAATACGATCTGGTGTGCGATAGAAAAACCACGCGCGGCATATTATGCTGCCCATTACCATGCGCTTTTTACCCTTTTACAAAAAAATGGTTAGCCTCGATCGTCGTTATTTTCGTTTTTTTGATTGGTATAGTCTTGCTCTTATGGTGATTCTTGCAACCATAGGTCTTTTGGTTGTCTTGAGTGCGACATATACGCCTGAAGAGCCCTATTCACTTTTTTTCAAAAAACAGCTTTTTGGCGTTATCTCAGGACTTATTCTTTATGCGCTTTTTTGTACATTAGATTACCGCGTGCTTACACGGTGGGGATATTTTGGCTATTTTGCCGTCATTGGATTGCTCCTTATCACCATGATCAAAGGGTCGATAGGCATGGGCGCACAACGGTGGATAGCGCTTGGATTTGTTAAGTTTCAACCATCTGAACTGGCAAAGATTTTTTTCCCCGCCTTTTTTGTCTATTATCTGACATCTGAAAAAAGACAGCTCAAAACGGTGTGGGATTTTTTACCGATTATTATTCTATTACTCGTAAGTGCACTGCTTATTATCAAACAGCCAGATTTGGGTACCGGAATTATTATACTTTTTATGGGCACACTTTTGTTATACATGGCTGGGTTATCCCGTAATTTTTTTATTATGGCCTTTTGTGCCGTGGCAGTCTCTGGACCTGTTTTGTGGCATTTTTTAAAACCCTATCAGCGGCAACGGATTTTTACTTTTTTAGGGCAAGGGGATTCAAAAAAGGAGCGGTACCAAATTGAACAATCATGTATCGCTGTTGGATCAGGTGGCCTTTGGGGCAAAGGATATTTACAAGGGACTCAAAATCGCCTCCGTTTTTTGCCCGAAGGAAGAACTGATTTTATTTTTTCAGTATTATGTGAAGAATTTGGTTTTTTTGGTGCACTAGCGACGATCATCCTCTATTGTCTGCTTTTTTACCGTTTTCTATTGCTTATATTTTCAATAAAACAGGGGGTAACACAAATTTTATGCTTGGGGCTTGTCAGCCCTATTATTTTTTCAACCATTGTAAATATTGCTATGGTTATCGGGCTCTTACCGATTGTCGGCATCCCCCTGCCACTGCTCAGTTACGGTATTACCCATTCTTGGATCAGCTTTGCGACACTCGGCTGGCTTAATGGCATTGCCGCACGACGCTTTTAATACGATCACTCAAACTATCGACTTCCCCCCCGCTGCATGCTCATCCATAACAAGGATCGATATCCTCGCACACACAGTACTTTCGCATGTGTGCTATCAATAGGTTGATTGAATCGATAAATTGGCTTGCAATACTAAACGCCCAGGAATTACATGATTGACTTATCACCCCAGTCTGTGATAATTTCATATTTGTAATATATAGCGCTCTTCGCTGTCGAACCATTCAAATAGGTGGCCTGAGCAAAGTAAGGTAATGGAGAAAAATAAAATTAAAAATTTTAACGAAAAAATAGATCTTTATACCCTTAATAAGAGCATAGATTTTATAGATAATTTTATTGAAAAACAAAAAGCGGCCTTGGAAGAATTTCCCTTAGAATTTAATAACTTACAACGTTTCCATGCTACAATAGCAACGTTTCAGGATGAAAAAACACAACTTGAAGATAAACTAAAAGAGATTTTAAAAATTTTCTCAAATGAACAATTGCACATTACTGAAACAGAAAAAAAAGATATCGAACAGCTTATTGAAATAAGACGCGAGTTAAACAAGCAATTGCCCAAAGAAAAAGGAGCAATTATGGCGCCTATACTGGCCAGGCAAGAAGAGACGGCTAAGAAAAAGCAAGAACAACCACCAACACTCACCAAAAAAATCGCTGACGCTGCCCTTACGGCATTAACCACTTTCGTAGCCCATTTACCAAATCAGTAACAGAATGTTGTATTCCCTATCCCCTTGGTTTACACTATAAGCATGGAAACAGACAAACCACTGATAACTTTGACGCTCCATGAAGCGCCAGAAGAGGCATCATACGACTTTCATCCCAAAAATTTTGATGATTATCTCGGTCAAAACGAGCTCAAGACGAAATTAAAACTGTATTGTCATGCAGCAAAATTACGAGGAGAGCCACTCGACCATCTTTTACTTTTCGGCCCGCCCGGGCTGGGAAAAACAACTCTTGCTCTTATCATGACCCAAGTTATGGGCGTAGGTATAAAAATTTGCAACGGTCCCATGCTTGAACGCACCGGCGATATGGTTTCGTTACTCAGTAGTCTTGAACCGCGCGATATTTTATTTATTGATGAAATTCATCGCATGACAACCGCAGTTGAAGAGGTTCTTTATAATGCAATGGAACACTTTCGTGTCGATGTTATTATCGGGCAAGGTCCGGGAGCAAAATCGATCAATCTTCCGTTGCATCCTTTTACGCTCATTGGAGCAACCACTAAAAGTGGCATGATATCAGCACCCTTACAAAGCAGATTTGGTATTAATGAACGGCTCGATTATTACAGTGACGACGATCTTCAAAAAATTATTTTGCAAAACTCGACGCACTTGGGACTAAAAATATCGCATGAATCGTCACTCCGTATCGCTGCAGCAGCACGTGGAACCCCGCGCATTGCAAAAAAGTTATTACGCCGGGTGCGCGATTTTGCTCAAATACATAATCACAATCATGCAACTGACCTGTTGGTCCAAGAAGCGCTCACTTTTCTTGGCATAGATGAACAAGGCTTGACGCAGCTTGACCACAAAATTATCAAAATGCTCCGTGAGCATAATGGCGGCCCGCTCGGTCTTGAAACGCTCGCTTGTCTGGTTGGGGAGGATAGTCAAACAATCGAAGAAGTTTACGAACCCTTTTTGATGCGCAAGGGTTTTTTAGAACGGACACCACGGGGGCGGCAGATTCCTCACAAAAAACTACAAGAATATATACAAAAAGAAACCGGACAACGGCACATTTACTAACACATGAAGATATTTCCATGATCACTTTAAAAAATATATCTTTATCTTTTGGAAACCGTGCTATCTTTGATGAATTGACAGCAACAATTAAAGAAAATGACCGTATCGGCCTTGTCGGCCGTAATGGCTATGGCAAATCGACACTGCTCAAGGTTATTATGGGGCAACAAGAAATCGATGGCGGAACGGTGTCTCTTTTGGGCGGTAAGCGTATCGCTTACTTAAATCAAGAAATTTTTCTCGATTCAGAAAAAAGCGTTCTTGACCATATCGTTGACAGCTCACAAGAGATTGCCAATACTGTTTATCATGGCACCGCACAGGTAAGGGCACAGGCAGATAAAATATTACGCGGACTCGGTTTTTCAACCGATAGGCTGCAGATGCGCGTCAATGCATTAAGTGGCGGTTGGAAAATGCGTGTATTACTTGCACAGCTTCTGGTACAAAAAGCTGATTTTTATCTTTTTGATGAACCGACCAACCATCTTGATATTGTTGCAAAAGAGTGGTTTTTGCAATTTCTCAAGCAAGCGCAGTTTGGCTTTTTGCTTGTTTGCCATGAAAAATATTTTCTTAATATGCTGTGCACAAGCATTTTTGCACTCGATACACCACAAGGTGTTTGGTATGACGGCAACTATGATAGCTACATAGTTCGTTACCACGAGCAGAACGAAGCCCGTCAGGCCGCCTACATACAACAACAAAAAATGATCCGCCAAAAAAAGGAGACTATCGCTCGCTTTGGTGCATCAGCATCACGAGCAAGCCAAGCACAAAGTATGAAAAAAGAATTAGAAAAAATGGTCCGTATCGAGCCACAGGCACAAAAAACAGTATTAAACGTACCATTGCCGCCCATCAAACAAAGTGCAAAAACAGTTTTGTCCGTCCATAACTTGAGCACCGGTTATGCAGACGTGCCACTTTTTTCTGGGCTTAATTTTACCGTAACACGCAATGAAAAAATTGCAGTTATTGCAGCAAACGGCGTGGGAAAAACAACGTTGCTTCATGCCCTGGCTTCGAAAATTCCTCTTTTAGCGGGAACTGCCTCCTTTGGCGACCAGGTTACCAGTGCATTGTTTCATCAAGAGCAGTCACTCATCTTAAAACCAGAACACACCGTTTGGGATGAAGTTATGCACGACCTTCAAACAACCTATACCGATGCGCAAATACGGAGCCTTTTAGGCTGCTTTTTATTTTCACATGATGACATTTATAAAAAAATTGCGGTCTTAAGTGGTGGCGAAAAAAGTCGGGTCGGCATGATCAAAGTATTGCTCAAGCAAGCAAATTTGCTTCTTCTTGATGAACCGACAAATCATTTAGATATTCCATCTAAAGATGTTTTACTTAAAGCGCTGCAAGAATATTCCGGTTCGATACTTTTTGTATCGCATGACCAAGATTTTGTTAACCAGCTTGCAACAGCGGTAATAGAACTGACCGCCACATCGGCAATATGTTATCCGGGCAATTATCATGCATATCTACAACAAAAAGAATATCTGAGCAGTGCAACAAATCAGCCCGCAACCTACCAAGACCATCACAATAGCCTCAAACAGCCTCGTAAAGCAAACACTCCTGCAGTTGCACCACCGGAGAACCTTACTAAAAAAATACAAAAAATAGAACGGGAAATTGATAAAATAACCAAGCAACGGGCAACGCTTACTGTTGAGCTGGGCCAACTTGTCTATGGAACGGCAACCTTTACCCAAACGTATACCCTTCTTGAAAAACTTGAACGCCAAGAGCAAGAATTGCACAATGAATGGGAACATTATTATCAAAGTTTTTTATAGTGTGCTTCAGTTGGCGATAAATCGTAATGAGTAATTTCCTTTAATCGATCACAAGGACGACAAGAAGATACGAATACGCTTTCAGGATCAAAATTTTCATAAAAAACCTTTTAAATTAATATTTTTTGCAGGCGTACGCCCTGATCAAATAAGGTCAATAAATTGACATTTTTGAGAAAAAACCATCATTAAATATGTAAATATTGAAAATAGTCAATAAAAGTAAAGGCGTCAGAAGATCTTTATGAAAAAAATCATATATACCTATGCTTTGGCATGCCTATTTACCGAAAGCCAAGCTTTATTAGTTCGCCCAGGTATTACAATCTGGAAACCTTCTTACAGTTGCAGAAATTACCTTATGCTTATGGCACAAAAATTAGAACGTGACGGGAATTTAGAAAAGGCATTAACGCACTGTCAAACCGTATGGCAGCAGATGCCGAATAAGAATGAAGGAAGACCCATTGTAAAAGAAATTGCCAGGCTTACCTATCTACTCAAGCCTCAAAGCACTCCTGCCATAAACACGTCTCTGATTCAAGAGCTTACAGATGACCTGCCCGTCGACATGGGTGAAAACAGTCAACGCAAGAAACATCGACAAAAAAATAAAACACCCGAACTCAAGGAACGGTTGAATAAATTTTTTTACGATGACGGTAGTATCGTTGAAGCTATTGATCCAACTGAAAATACCATTACTATTGGGAAACCTGCCTCAAACGATAAAGTTGTTTTAACTATTACATCTGAAAAAGATCTTATCCCCAAAAAGGGCACCGCACGTATAAGGGTTCTCCTTCTGATGACGATATAGAAAGACACAGTTTTTTAAAAGCAACTGACCTTATTATGCTTTTATTCGGCCAAAAGGGCTTTTTCGGAAAACAACAGATGATTTTTTTACCAGGTGCAATTATCACTCACCACGGTACAAAAGAATTGAAAGGAACATTTCAATATAGTTACGAAGGAAAAAAAATTATATCATCGTTTTTGTGACCCCAGAGAAGGCCAAAATCAACCAAGAGAAGTAAAATGAACCCAGCCGCTCGCCTTGAGCGCATGGAGTGGGTCGAGCTCCCCATTTGAAAAAAATTGCTGGGCAGGCTACGCTTAATAGCATTACGTATAGTTACATAATTTTTTCATAAGGGCACCTGCATGTCTGGGCATTCCAAATGGTCTACCATAAAGCATAAAAAAGCTATTCTTGATGCAAAAAGAGGCAAAAAATTTACTAAACTCATTAAAGAGATCACCGTTTCAGCACGTTTGGGCGGTGGGGACCCAGCAGGCAACCCCCGACTACGACTTTTGTTAGATAAAGCAAAAGAGATCAATATGCCCCTTGAAAATGCTCAACGCGCTATCAAAAAGGGGACGGGCGAACTGCCCGGGCAAGCATACGAAGCACAAACATATGAAGGCTATGGCCCTCATAATGTCGCTCTTATGATCGATGTATTAACAGATAATAAAAACAAGGCAATTGCTGAATTGCGCCATGTATTTTCACGCAATGGTGGCCGCATTGCTGACGCAGGTGCCGTTGGCTGGATGTTCCAACGAGCAGCAATTGTCACCGGAACAGGCAAAACAACAGAAGATACCTTGCTTGAACATCTCCTTGATTTTGCCATTATCACTTTATCAGTTACTGATGATTCATATGAAATTATCTGCGAACCAAAATCGCTTGAACAGGTCAAAGAGGTTTTGGTTAAAGAGCTTGGGCTGACTATTGAAGAAGCGGAGCTCGGCTGGTATGCACAACAAAAAATAGCGCTTAACCAAACACAGGCAGAAGAAGTTTTAACCTTTTTGCAAGCGGTAGAAGAACTCGACGACGTGCAAAATGTCTACACGAATATGGAATAACGTTATGATCATGAGCATGACCGGGTTTGGAACTTCAACTCTTTCTATCCCGCTTAAAGATACTGTTTTGTATGCGACATTGAGTATAAAAACGCTCAACGCCCGTTTTTTTGAAACAACATTTAAACTTCCCTATTGCTTGACAGAAGTTGAAACACTCGCGCTCAAGATATTTAAGGAAAAATTATTCCGTGGCACCATATTTTTCACGGTACATCTGCATAACCCTTCAGTTCTTAAAGGCCGTGTCACGCCATCACGTGATATGATCAAAAATTATCTTGAAGCAATCGACATCATTAAAAAGACGACCTCTCTAGAAGGGGGAATTACACTGCATGATCTTATCGCTCTGCCCCATATTTTCGAAATTCCTGAAGAGCTGCTCCCTAAGGACGCGCTTTCTCTTTTTTTACAAGGGATTCATGATCTTGTTGACCAGGTTAGCGCTGCACGGCTACAAGAAGGCGCCTCTGTCTATAACGACCTAGAAGCACGCATAGCCGTAATGCAGACATTAATAGACACAATAGAACCGCGAGCACAAGAAGTCTTACAAGAAAAAAAAGAAACGATAAAAACCACGCTCAATACATTCGCTTATCAAGAGGGTAGTGAAAACAAAGAACAACATCTTTTAATGCTCTATTCACAACTTGATAAACTTGATATTCATGAAGAGATATTTAGATTCAAAACGCACTTGGACCATTTTAAAATGGTCCTGGCACACCATGAACTTGAAAAAGGGAAAAAAATTGACTTTATATTGCAAGAAATGTTTCGCGAAATTAATACAATTAATGCAAAATGCAGCGATTCATCTATGAGCCAATGCGCCATATCAATTAAGGTTGAATTAGAAAAGGCGCGCGAGCAAGTACAAAACATTGTTTAAACCAGCGCACCTAAGAGTTCTTATGAAATAATATTTTCAAGCGCTGTTAACCGTTGCATAAGCGATTCGACAGCTTGCTTTAAGCGAGCGTTTTCTTCTTTAAGCTCAAGGAGGATTTTATGGTCTTTTTGCTGTTCGTTGAGCATCAAAATTGGTAAATGTTGGTACCGTACCGTTTCTGGTTGCCCATCTTTGCATACCACAATCTCTGGAATTTTATCATGTACTTCTTCAGCTATGAGCCCCGCTTCAAACCATTTTTCTGCATCAATTTTATAGGTAAACTGTACTGGTCGCAACTGATAGATTTTTTCAGAAAAAGTACCTATATCCATAATATTATCTTTATACCGTTTTGATGAACTTACGGTGCCTAATTGTCCTGTGTTGCTACAGAAAACTGCACTACTACCTGATGTCGTCACTCCATAGATATTTGCTATGTACGTTGTACTTGAGATATCACTTCCCCCGATACCTATAGCGATCACATTTGAAGCGGTTTTTACTCCGCCACCTGCAAGCGCACCTATTATAATATTATTGTTCGCAGTGCTGTTAATACCAGCAGCATATCCAATAAAGGTATTATTATCGCCCGATGCCATAGCAGATCCGATTGCTGCTCCCACAAAAGTATTGCCCGATCCAAGCTGCAACAGGGGTGCCGCCGTTGCACCAACGCACGTATTCTGCGAAGAACCAAC
>JAJZMR010000035.1 GCA_021847535.1 bacterium | reverse complement strand
GCGAAATTTGCCAGAAGTTTACGGGAAGCATAAAACGATCCACACCAAGTTTATGTTGTGGGCTAAAAAGGGATTTATCGCACAACTTTTTAATAAATCGATAGAAATTGCAATCAAATATCTTGGTGCACCTGAGGCGCTTCAATCGGATACTTCTTATTGAAAACATAAAACATTTTTTTGGGAACCCTATGTTATTGGCCACAGATTCGGCTTGGGCCGTTAAAAAAATCAGGAAAATTTTTGCTGCCTACAATGTTGCGCTATTTGCAGCAACTAATGTTAGGCGATCCAAAAACAAGAAGAAAAATCGTCCAAGAGGACGCTGGCGTGTTGAACAAATTTTTGGAATTCAGCAGTGGAATCGTGGCACAAAAACATGCTGGAATAAAACGAAATACGCCTTTTTGGCCATGTGTCATTTCGCTTCCGCTATTCATAATTTTAAACTAGCGGGAATTTTCGGATAAGCTCTAAAATTGTCTTGCTATATTATCGCAGTGCGAGCGCAGCTTGTATTCGTTTCATCAAAATAGCAATCGAAAGTGGTTTTTTTTGCACCGATAAATTCTTTTTAATGATTTTTTCGATCGTCTGAGTATGTTTTTTAAGAACTTGTAGGATTGTTGCCAAGTTGGTTTCATTACAAATCGTCTTGAGTGCTTTGGCCAATTCTTTAAGTTCAGCGTCGTCGGCTTCCTCAAGATGCATGACAACTTCTTGCATCATGGTCGAAAAAGGCTTAGATATTTTATGGTTCGGATCCGTAAAAAA
Source organism: bacterium (assembly GCA_021847535.1). Taxonomy (GTDB): domain Bacteria; phylum Babelota; class Babeliae; order Babelales; family Babelaceae; genus BOG-1370. The sequence goes on along the minus strand of JAJZMR010000035.1, from coordinate 12,792 downwards.
TGGCATTAGATCTTTTGTTGCATTTTCAAGCGCTTGTTGCGCTGATACCTGTGCCCTTGTAGTCGTGATGCTGGTTAATGTTAGCAACATAGCTACCCCAAAAAGAGATGATTTAAGTGCTCGTGGTGTTTTTTTCATAATATATATTTCCTTTCTATGTGAATTTAACTTATGAATCTTGCTCACGTAAGCATGTATTTTAAGTATAAATGACTAATGCTGTCTGTCAAAGGGGTCTTCAATGGCATGATTAGATCAGCTTATTGATAAAATATCGTACTTTTATTCACAGCAGCATTAAAAAAGGGTATATTGATGACACCAAAAAGTACCTAGTATCTTAATTTCTATATGAGTTTATCATGTTTTTTAATTCGCGTTTCATCTATATCATTATATTTTTATTGGTCAGCTTAATTAGTTATCAGGCCTATCGATATGTTAGCTTTAAAGCTTTATCTACTATTGAAATTTCCGATATGATTGACGGCGGTCATTATATGGGAGATAAGGAATGTTTGTTGGTTGTTCGCAACGAATATGCAATTAAAACAATTTCATTATGGGTTGATGAAAAGCCCCTGGTAAACCGTTTTAAGGTAAACAGTAAAGTTTTTGAGCGTGTTATTCCTGTTCTATCAAGGGCTATGGCTAACGGCAAGCATACGTTGCGTATTGAGGTCGAGGATGGTTCCTATCATAAAAATATGACCATTAAGGAGATTCAATTTAATGTTGATAACACTCCTTTACAGGCTGCATTTGTAAAAACTGATGCAGAATTTAAGGTTTTTCAAGGGCGAACATTGCATGTACAGTTTCAGGTTAATAAGCCGATTAAGTCTGCAGTAGTTAAAGTGCTTTCGCACCTTTTCCCGGCTGTTCCTGAAATGGCCGAATCAAATATTTATGAATGTTTTGTTCCTATTAACTCTGAAGAGGTCCCCAACGAATATCTTTTTATGGTTGAAATAGAAGATTTAGTGGGCAACAGTATAACACTTGATAGCAAATTACATATTGTCATGTACCCCTTTAGAAAACAGCAGCTGCACGTTCAAAAAGATAAGGTTCAAAAAGAAAAAGAGCTTGGGTTGCCCAGTGAAGATCTTGAAATGAAATTAAAGGCAATAGCACAAAATTCTCCATGCCAAAAGTTATGGCATGGTGTTTTTTACACTCCGTGTGACATGACGGGCGTATCAACAGAGTTTGGCACCATACGAACAACGCAAGATCGCGGCAAGTATGCGCATAATGCCATAGATCTGCTTGCAAAGCCAAAAAGTGTTGTTTGGGCAGCGCAAGATGGGGTTGTCGTCATCAAGGATCGTTATGAACATAGCGGATTAACCGTTGCACTTGACCATGGCTGTGGCGTTGTAACGCTCTATTACCATTTAGATAATTATGGCCCTATTCAGGTAGGCCAGAAAATCAAAAAAGGGATGCCTCTGGGAACATTGGGAATGACTGGGTATGCAAGTGGCTACCATTTGCACTGGGAAATGCGCATATATGATATTCAAGTAGACCCAATGCAGTGGACAAAGCATGATTTTTAAGGATTTGGAGATATATGTGCTGACGCGATCGACGAGCGCGCGCTGGTTTTTAACCCTTGCTTTTGTAGGCTTGCTGGTGACAGGATGGTATTTTTTGGCTTTTAAGCCATTAAAAGCCGCTCTGACCCACATGGAGATTAAACTTGATGATCAACAAACAGTAGCTCACGAAATGAATGCGCATAAGAGTGCATCAGATCATGTCCAGCAATCAGTAAGCCATATACTCAAGGATGCAAAAAGTTACACCGAGCTTTTACAGGATCTTATGCATGATGGTTTCTATTTAAAGAAAGTTGAGACTGGTGTTTCTGAAAAAAATAAATTTTTTCAAAAGACAGAGATTAAAATTGCTTTTGAAGGGCCTTTTGAGCTCTTTTATCTTTTTTTAAAAAACAACCAAAATCGCTACATTATTGACTGGATAGACCTATCTATTACAAGTTTAGATAAAAAAATTGCTCTTGACGCTGACCTTGTCCTGTATGAACCTCTATAGCAAAAATGCTAAAAAATTCAGATTGACATTTTTAAATAAAAGTGTACATTAATACTTAGTATTAAAATATATAAAAATAGGTGTTTTATGGTACATTTTGCTAAAAAAATCTTAAAATTATTATTGATTGTTCCGTTTTTGCTTTTTTTGGGGTCTGTGCAGGCGTTCCATTATGATTTGAGTGCATGCAAACGGTATGCTACCTATTTTGGTGCAGGTTTTACAACTCAGGCTGTTTTAAATCATAGTGTGCACGTTGGTGGCCATTTGCTTAAATTAGAGCCAGGGGTAAATTCTCAACAATTAGTCACTTTGACATTGACCGGTCAGGCGTTTGCTTCATTGCCGGTAATGCTCACGCTAGCTGCTGCTGCAAATTTAGGTGTCGTTACAGTAGCGGAAACATACAAAGCGGCCACCGAAGCCCGGGCAAAAAGAGAGATATCTCAAACAATAGAACTTGCTGCTATCGAAGAAAAATATGGGCAAGACCTTGTTGAGAAAGAGGCAGCGATCAGGACTGCCATTCGTGACCGTATGAATGCGTATCGCTTAGGTAAAGAAGCAGCCCTTACAGGGGCGCGCGCAACATTTGTGTGTCGAGCTTTTACTATTGGAGCGACCGCTTTATCCATCGTTGTACCTGAATTACTCAAGGGCTATTTTGAGGAACCTCAAAAAGAGACAGCCGTTTGCAAGGTAGAAAAAACTGTAGATGAACGTATGCTTGAGATTCTTGAGCGTCAAGAGCGAAATGCCTATAAATCTCCTGTTACGCAGGCGTTGATGCTTTCGCATGAGCAAATGAGTTTTTTTGCTGGGCAATTGGTAGCAGCGTTTATTCCAGGGGCCTGGGCCTTAAAGACTAGTAGGTTCCTCAAAGTCGGTTCGATTAATTTTTTTAAGAATATAAAATTTACGCAAAGGTTTTAAGTAAGCTATGAAAAAAGCATTTTTTAAGCGGACATTTTTTAAACGCACATGGATACTTTCTGTATGTTTGTATACGTTACTGGGTCACCAGTCGCTTACTTTGTCTGCATCGGGTGATTCGGACGCTTTCGCTGTGGGGCTGATAATAACCACAGCAGTAGTTGTTTTAAGGCACCAGATTAAAGATACAATCGTGAGTGCATATAAGAGCCTTATTTTTGACAAAAAACAAATTCCTTCTGTGTACACGGATGCAATTGTGCGTATACATGGAATAAGTACTGAGCCTGATTGCTTGAGTATTATGGGAACCGCATCCATTATTCGTAGTGAAAGAAATTCAGACGATTATTTTGCTATAACCGCGGCCCATTGTGTAGAAAAAACGAAATTCAACCGGTTACAAGTAAAAAATCCTCATTATGTAGCGGGTGGCGATAGCCCTCGTTTTATCCACGTAAATGCTGAACCGATTATTGTGGATGAGGTTGCAGATACAGCGGTTTTACATATCCGGCATGAGGCATTACAAGATTTTTTTCAAAAAACTGATAACGGGCCATTGCCGTACATTCCGGCATCAGCGCTTTCCTCTGCCATGCCTGGTAAAAATGAGGTTCTTGTGGCGCAGGGGTACCCAGGGTCTATAAATAATGATCGTTGTTATAAGAAAAAAATGATAGCGCGTGAACCGGCTTTTAGATTCATAAGGACTCCTGGTGATAGAACGCTAAGAAGATCTTTTTTAATGGGCACTTTTAATTGTGAAAACCTTCCTGGGCTTTCTGGAGGGCCTGTTGTCATGGTCAAAGATAAAGGAGCTTATATAGTAGGCCGTTTTTTTAGGTCTTTATCAGCGCGGTTTTAATCGCGCATATAGGGCGGCTAGTTTTGGCCAACTACCCTCGTATATCCGCTGGGCAGACAATCTTCAGGCCGGAGCGCAGCAATGGCAAGATGAGCTTCGCCAGGCAATACGGCAGGGTGTACATGCACTGCAAAAAGAGCTGCATAATCAAAAGAAACAAAATAGTGCCGAACAGTACCATCATTTACTGTTTGATGCACACTGAAGAATCAGAAAATACCGACAAGATCGTTTCATATCCCTTGCGCATAATGTATACGCAGTAAAAAATATTTATTGTGGGCTTGAAAACCTAGTAATCACCAGGGAGCATGGGGTATAGCTCAAAGAGACAACTTTTTAAACCAGGTTTAAAAAAACGAGGTGACCTCTTATGCGACGTTTCTTAGGCATTTTTATGCTCATCATGACGAGTCAATTGTGCTATCCACACATCCGCAATATTTTTGAATATGACTCTGATTGGCGCCATGCCGAGTATACTATCCTTGCCCAAGGTGTTATTCACGAATCAGGCAAGACCTTTAAGGTTTTGCAATGTGGACAGGTGTCTAAGATTTTTGAATCGTCGTGAGGCTTTCTGTCTTTTCCGGCTCTTTTTCAGGCTGTGTGGTTATTGGCGATTTTGTAGGGTAGAGGTAGCTACTCAACGAGTTCCAGGTTCCATACAGGGACTTTGATGCAGAACTTGCTGTTTCAGCTGTTTTTTTCTGCAAATCGGCAGCCTGTTGGTTTACATAGTTCACATAATCGCTTATGTCCGAATGCGTAAGTCTTGCTCAGCTTGATTATTGGTGAGCTGTTGCCATATTGAACGGCGACATTTATACCATCGGGGAATTGAGCTATGTTTTTTTATCCGCATTCACAAAATTTTACTTCTGCGCGATGCTCGGTTACGACTGACTTTATTTGAACTTCGAAAACTTGTCTTTTGATATGGGTAGCCGTTTTGTTTTCAAGAGTGCGTTCACATTTGTTACATGAAATAACTTTGTGATTGATCACTTCATCAGGTTTTTCAACTTGTCTGAGTGTTTTTCCCTGATGACCTTCAATGCCTCCGACTACTTTCCCGTTTTTTCTCGTAACGATTGAGTTTTTTTGCCAATCCATCTGACGATGGTGGCTTTGAACTATTAGAACTATTAAGACCCAATCGTCTTTCTAACTCAACAATCCTCGCTTCAAGCTTAACAATATATGCTTTCAGCGCGGCATTTTCGATCTCTAATTCTCTGATTTTTTTATCTTTTGCGTCTTCTATGCATGTTAGTATGCACTAATTATATTTTTTTTGAAGCACAAATTCGAGGTTGCTTGGTATTTACTTAATAACTTTATTTATTATAATTAAAGCATGTATAATTTTAAAAAATAAACATTTTTTTCTTTGCGTTGCTGAATAAAGTATAAATGTTGACCAAATCAGTAGTTAAGGTAGAAAAATGAAAGGTAAGTGTTTATACTAAATCTATATTGGGCTTATATTTTTATCTATAGCGTTGTATTTCTATGAGTAGAGCTGCTTTCGCGATTTTATCAACTGAAAACTTACTTCACAATCTTGCCATTATTAAAAAACGGGCGCCGGGATCATCAATTATTGCTATGATTAAGGCGAATGGCTATGGTCATGGGTTGCGGTCAACTGCGCTTAGGCTTGAAAATCAGGTCCAATCTTTTGGTGTTGCCTCGATAGATGAGGCACTGGCATTGCGCCGCGTGGGCATAAAAATTCCTATTACCCTTATGGAAGGAGTCTTTGAGCCCAGCGAGCTTTTGATAGCGGCATGTGAAAATTTTCATGTTGTTTTTCATGAACAGATGCAGCTTAATTGGTTGAAAGCTCAAGCATCGTTGTTACCACTTAAACTAACCGCTTGGATTAAAATTGATACGGGCATGGGACGCTTGGGGTTTATGCTTGATGAAGCGGCTGATGCATACAAATTTCTTATGAATCATGGACAAGTAAATCAACCTGTGGGGATTATGTCTCACTTTGCATGCGCGGATGAACCGGACCATCAACTGAATCAGCAGCAGCATGATCTGTTTAGTCGATTTGTAGCTGACAAAGAAGGTCCAAAAAGCTTTTGTAATTCTGCGGCAATTTTTACGCGCACGGCTGACCATTACCAAGTTGTTCGTCCCGGAATATCCCTTTACGGGGTCAGCCCGCTGCCTGCGGTCAATGGGGTAGATTTGGGGCTTAGACCAGTTATGACGCTTCAAACAAGGCTCATGGCAGTGCGTCGTGTGCAGCAGGGATCAACTATAGGTTATGGGGCTTCTTTTACCTGCTTAGAGCCAATGCCGATAGGCGTTATTGCTTTAGGGTATGGGGATGGATACCCACGTACCGCGCGAGACGGTACTCCCGTGCTTATTAATGGGGTACGGTGTCCGCTTATTGGCCGTATCTCGATGGATATGATGACCGTTGATTTACGCAATTTTCCAACTGCAAAGGTCAATGACCCTGTTGTTTTATGGGGCGATGGGCTTCCACTTGAAGAGATTGCGCTTTGTACCCAACAGTCGCCGTATGATATAGTAACAGCGGTACAATCGCGGGTAAAATTTCATTGGACATTGTCTGTATAAAAAAATAGCTAAAGTCTTGCTTTAATTTAATTTCTTTTGATAAATTAAAAATATAAATAAAATAATATCTCTAAAAGGAGTAATTTATGAAACGTGTTCTCTATTATGCTTATTTTAGTTATGAGCGGCGTGACGGTTTTTGATGCGTTAGCAAAAGAAGATTCATGGGTCAAAGTTAACGATGATTTACGTGATGATAGCCATGCTTGGGCATTTTGTCCAAAAATCTGCAAGAAGCAGAACATGAAATATAATGGTCGCTGGAAAAATAAACAATATGGTCAAGGTTCTTCGTGCTTGTGCGTCTAGCGTGATGAAATCACGTCGTTAAGCTTATAAAAAAGCAGCACGAATCGTTGAACAACATCATCGTCGACGTTTTTATCATCTAATTCGCCTGTTGATAGACCTGAAGCAACCGTGATTTTTGTATTGCCTTTGGTCTTTTCGATTAATCGCAGCATATCTGTTTCAAGGTGGCCGTAGCGCGTGACAACGCCTATCGTGATCGGGCTTTTGTAGCTGTTAATATGAGCAGTTAGGTCAGATACGGTTGTATATGCAACGTTTGCTAAAGACATATTCTTTTTTAAGTACTCCTGTGAGATTGTTATTGTGTGTGTTTTATTTGTTGTTGCGTGCGTGTTAATAAAAACTATTCGTTTTATGGTGTGGTTATCATACAGGTGTTTTACTGCTTGAATGATTGGAGCTGTGCGTGTATAATTGCAAAAGGCAAAAATTGTATCAATTTTTTCGCTAAGGTTTATATCTTTTTTGTAGATTCTTTCGAGTGCTTGTTTGCGTTTTTGGATATTGGCGTTATTATCAGTTGATAATTTTCGTTTGTTATTTATGTACGTTGGTATAAGCATACATATTTTTTCTAAAGTGATGGATTCAGGAAGGTCTTTGGCGCAAGAAAAAAAGTTTTTCTCGATAAGCAACATTTTTACTTCTTGGGTGATGCAGTAATTCCCATCTTTTTTTCCAGTATTTGGTGTGCAATACTATTAACCTCGCATGCGCGAAGCTGTGCAGCAATAAGAGCGCATATAAACCATATTTTTTTTATCATATTAATCCTTTTTTTAAAAAAAGCCCTTCAACCGATTAAAGCTGAAGGGTTAGGGGGGAGAACAATTCTAGAATGAATTGTTCTTTTAGGGACGTTGTGTAATTTTTTAATACTATAACTTTGGTTGAGACTAACAATCCATTTTGGTAAAGTCAAGATATAAATTTTTTAATCGCGGGAAAAGCTTCAGGATTTTTTATAAACTCTTGATAGGTTGTTGATTCTATTATTGCGCCATCGTGCATCAAAAAAAGAGTGCACGCTAATTGCTCGACAAGTTGAATGTCATGGGTGGCAATAACCATCGTATATCCGGCCTGTGCAAGCGCAGAGAGCGTCTGTGCAACAAAATTTTTTAAAAAAGGGTCGAGCGCCGAAGTGGGCTCATCAAAACAGATAACGGAAGGTCTTTGTGCAATAGTGCGAACAATCGCCAATCGCTGTTTTTGGCCACCAGATAACTCATCTGGATATTTGAGTAAATTATCATGAAGCCCATATTCAGTTAACAACTGCGTTGCATAGATACGTGCTTGGGCTGGGTCCATACCGCTTCGTCCTTTAATCAAGCCAAATGTCACGTTATCAAGAACCGTTAAATTTTCAAAAAGATTAAAATGTTGAAAAACCATGCCAACTTGCGTAGGGGTAAGTGGTTTTCCATCAAGGACAAGAGACCCTGTGTCGTACGTTTCTAATCCGGCAATGATGCGCAACAGCGTTGATTTCCCTGTTCCGGAAGGTCCGAGAAAAATACCAATTGAACCGGCCGCGATTTCTGCTGTTACACCCGAAATAACGATCTTGGTCCCAAATTTTTTAGAAATATTTTTTATCTGCAGCATGAGTTGAAAGCTTTGATTCTAAGAGGGTAAGAAGATACGATAAACTAATTGTAATAGTTAAGTAAAAAATGGCGATAATAGCATACACTGAAAGAGCATCATACGTTTGAGCAATAACTACTTTGCCAGCAAAAAAAAGTTCAGCAACACCAATTGTTGATGCTAAACTCGTATCTTTGATTAACGTTATCGCCTCATTTGCCAACGCTGGGAGCACCGTTGAAAATGCTTGAGGTAGAATGATGTGCTTGAGCAATTCTTTGCGTGGTATACCTAGGGTTTGTGCTGCTTCAAGTTGTCCGTATGAAATGCTTCGCATCCCAGCCTTAATAATTTGGCTAATATAGGCACTACTATTTAAACCGATCGCGATCAATGCGCAAGAAAAAGCAGAAAGCTGCAGTCCACTATTGATGATGTAATACATAAAAACAATCTGAATGAGCATCGGTGTTCCACGAAAAAGCGTTGTATACAATTTAATCATGGACCGACCAAATGGAGGCAATGAGCTTTCCCCGATTGCAAGAAACGTTCCGCCAACCACACCAATAGTAAGCGCGCCGGCTGCAAGTCCAAGAGAGACCAAGGTTGCTTGCAATAATTCAGGCAAGCGATTGATAATAAGATTCAGATCGATCATAAGGTTTACTCAATATTCCATTTTTGCTTAAGTTTTTCTAAGGTACCGTCCGCTTGAAGCTGGCGTAATGCATCATTTATCTGCGGCACAAGGGATGCACGCTTTTTTGCAACCCCAAAAGCTGTTGTCTCGGTTAATTCATTAATAGGGATAAATTCAAATGCATGACCGACTATCTGAAGCAACGGTTTTATCGTGCGAGCACCCGTGACAAAAGCATCGACTTTATCATGGTTTAAGGCAAGCAATCCATCTTGAATACTGGGTAATTTTAACAACCGGATACCTTTGATTTTTGACAATTGCATATCTGCCACATAGCCTTGGTTAACCGCTACCTGCTTGCCGATCAGATCATTAACAGATTCTATTTTTTTATTATCCACTTTTTTAATAATGGTCAACGGATCAGCACTTAAATACGGATCACTGAAAAAAATTCGCTGTGCCCGTTCTGGCGTAGGGGACATGCCCGCAGCAATAATATCAAGTGCACCAAATTGCATTTGAGGCAATAACGTCTCAAATGGCATATTTTCAATTCGGTATTCACGATTAAGTCGAGAAAATACCTCTTTGATAAGATCTATATCAAATCCAATAATTGTACCGTTTTGGTCAAAAAAACTAAAAGGGGGAAAGTCTGCGCTTGTGCCAATAACACAGGTAGCTGATTCATTATTGTGGCTATTTTTGATAAATCTGACGCAGGCTACAATGCTGACGAGTGTAAAAACAGTAATACATTTATTAAGAAAATTCATAAAAATAACTTAAATTTTATGGGTAAATGTTGCTATGAATCCTATATTATAAAAAGGCATGCGATAATTACTATTAAGTTCAGCTGCGCGCTTGAGTAATTCAAATGACCGAATGGGGTCCTCCGGATGCATCATAAAATGAACACAACCAAGATTGTTTAATACCGTAAAGTTTTGAGGATTGACAGCAAAAGCTTTTTCAAGCCACATATGCGCAGCCGTATAATCATTTTTTTCATAGGCGAGCATACCTAAATTATTATATGCATAATCAAAGCCCGCATCATTTTCCTGTGCTTGTTCAAACATTTTTTGAGCGTTTTCAAATTGTTGTTGATACATAAAACAGATGCCCAAATTATTATAAAAAGCGGCTGCATGAGGCTCTTGCTCAAGGGCCTTTTTTAAATATTTTTCAGCTTCTGCTTGTACATTGTTGCTTGAAAAAAATGTTCCAAGATTATAAAGAGCAGCCGATGCCGGTCTTTCTGCTGCAGCGGCTTTTTTTAAATTTGAAATACCATCTTGTATATGACCTAAGGCGCATTGCATTGAGCCGAGGTTGCTCAATAAATGTGATGAAAACGACTGAGCATCAACCGCTTTTTGATAATATTCAAGGGTCTTTTGCGGATTGTTTTGTTCAAAATAACCATTTGCAGCTGTCAATGCATTTGCTGCCTGTTCATTGAGCCCTTCAACGGTTGTATAGTAAATATATGGTGTTTGAAGGGTGCTTGTCATAAGACGAGCTTTAATATCAAAAGATGTTTGTGTCATAATTTTTTAAAATTTTAAAAGGGGGTATAATTTTTTTTAGTTTACCTGGATTTGTATCTTAATACAATTGGCTTGCTGTAACGGTTGTTCCCTGGCGAGCAAGAGCGGTGTAAAATTTTTCATCGTATGAGCGGGTTTCGATAACAATAGGCATAGGTACAGCATGTCCTGTTAAAAGTACCTGTTTTTTACTATCAAGCGCGGCTAAAACAATTTTCAATTCTTGAGTTGTAGAACTGCCGCTCAGCAGCGCATTGATATCTCGCTCGTCACTTAGCTGTGCGATAATTTTAGTCCCGAGCTGTGAAATAATTTCTTGATCAATTTCAGAGGGCCGTTGGTCGATAACTAACAGCGATACGTAATATTTTCTCATTTCACGAGCGATCGTTCCAAATATCGTTTGGCGGGCTGTTTGCGGATTAAGAAATTTATGGGATTCCTCAATAGTGATAAGGAGTTTACGCGGCTCATCAGTCTTTTTATGAGTCCCTAAAAATTTTTCAGTTTTTTCCACATAAAAAGTATGGATTCTTCGGGTAATAATATTGGCCAGCAGAAGATAGCAAAATGTAGAGGTATAATTGCCAAACTCAATGATAACTGAGACCCCGGACTGTAAATATTCAAGCAACTGTTCAACCACCGTGTCATGCCGTAGTTCAGCATCAAAAAAAGGCAATCGCTGAATCTGTTTGAGCTTGCGGTGGAGCGCAGTAAGCGATTCCGGGTGGCACCCAATTTCTAGTGCCAGCTCTTTAAGCTGATCGCCGGAACTGAGTAAAATTGAAAGCCAGTTTGTTTTATAGTGTACCTCTAATAAATATGCTGATTCACATGCAGTTGGATGAAGATTAAGCTCATGCTGTAATGACAAAATATCTTCTACCTGTATTGCTTGGTATGAAAGATTAATGGCCACATCAGGTGTGGCGCCGCGCCTTTTTGTCGATTGCGGATCAAGCGAAAATATAGCAATTTTTCCGGGAAAAAGAGTTTTTAAACCTTTGACAAATGAACCATCGGCGCCCTCCTTGCGTGCTTGCAAGCCATATTCACTATGCATATCAAAAATGAGCGTTACGGCGGAGGTGTTTCTTATAACACCTGCAAGAACCAGCCTGGTAAGAAATGTTTTACCGGTGCCTGTTTTTCCAAAGATACCATTACTTCGTTCAAGTAATTTTGGCAGGTTTAGACAGACCGAAACATTCATATGAAGTGGTGTTCCTATAGAAAAAAATATTTCTGGGTTGTCCTGTTCATTGCCAAATATTGCGGTGATCTCGCTGTTTGATACGGTTTTAACCGGTGAAAAATGGCTGGGAATACTTGTGACAGAAAGGCGTTCAAGCTTATCATTCAATGCAACCATTGGGCGCAAAACTGCAGTTGTGTGCATATATTTTTTTTTAATGAGATCAAAAATAATCCTATTGCGCGGTGGATAGTGAATCAATTCCATAGGCAATGGCTCGAGGAATATATTCGTGATCATCGAAAAAAAACGGTATTCGGATCCTACGATGCTTACAAAAGTTCCTATTTTTATCTGATCAAGATCGGTTGATGCATCAAGCCGCATAGTAAAACCATCAGAAAGAGAACCGGCAAGAATCGTTCCTAATATTTTTTTTGATGATGTATCGGTCATAGCGTGGCTGAATCCTTTTGGCAGGCTATAAATTTTTCCGCATCTTTAATGCGGGCCGCAGGACTTGGATGCGCGCCATAGCCGGTATTATAGTAGAGCCATCTATAGGTTTTATCAAAATAGTTGCCAGCTTGTGCAAGATAGTAACGTATCAAAAAGTGTAGTTTATCCCCATAATTGTTGCTAAAATTTTGTATTGCTTGATAGGTTGCTGCCAAATCAATATCATTCTTGAGCTCTTTCTGTTGGAGCTTTTTGAAAAAATCTATGAGGCCCTGGCTGTGGCTATGTTCTTGAGAAAACCGGTCTGCCTCGCGTTCAAATTGTTTATTGACGATAAAACTTGTTGCAAGAGAGGCAAGCCAATTCGTTGCAAAAAAGCGGAGTAAGGGGTGCTCGATACAAAAATCTTTATTAAATTGATAAGATGTTTGGCTCAAAATTAAATAAAAGCATAAGAAAATAGCCAAATTTTTATTAATATGATTATGTCGTATGTGTCCAATTTCATGAGCAATTACCGCTTCAATTTCGCTGTCAGAGAATTCATTGA
>JAJZMR010000001.1:3432-15380 GCA_021847535.1 bacterium | reverse complement strand
ATAGTCACTTTTTTTTAAAAAAGTGGATAAATCGCGCTCAAAAGGTATCTTTGTATCGGCAGGGTGCTGCTGTCCATTCAGCCGATCGTCGTAGATGATGAGGTTCACATTTTGTTTTTTAAAAAAATTATAAAGGCTTTTTCCAACAACTCCAAAGCCCCAGATGCCGAGGGTTTTGTCTTCAAAATTCATGTGTTACTTTTTTTAAAATCATCAAAATAGAAAATAGTTAGTCCAAGAATGACAATACAGAAGGATAAAAGGTGCAGCCAGGTAATTTGCTCATTCAATAGGAGGTATCCATAGCCCGCAGCACACAGTGGTGATATAAAGCTTGCAAAAGATAAAAAAGTAGTTGAATAGCTTTTGAGTAAAAAAGCCTGCAGGTTCGAACATAAAATATTACTAATAATAATTTGCAATCCTATGGCAAGTGCAAATAATTGCTTATCACCAAAAAGAACATTCGTTTCAAAAATTAACGATGTTCCACCGGCAAGAACACCCCCTGAAATCATACAGAGTGCATTAACAAGCAAAGGGCTATGATTGCGATGCTTTACCAGTTTTTGCATGATAATCATGCTGTAGCTCAGGCAGGCAACGGCAAAGATCATGACAAGTTCAGGCGTTGAAAAAAATGCAAAGTTCCACCACATATTTTCTTCAGGCGATGTATGTGTCATCAGCATGGGAATCATGCCCGAAAAACCAATGACGAGTCCGATAAGTTTATGCATCGAAAGTTTTTCTTTTAATAAAAAATAGGCAAAAAGAGCGGTAAAAAAGGGAGATAAATTCATTAAAAGCGCAGCTTTGGTTGTCGATATTGTTTGCAATGCCCAAGAGCGAGCTCCGTAAAAAATATAGATATTAAAAAAGGTATATACTGCATAGAGCCATAAATCGTGCTTTTCGGGAAATTTTGTCTTTGTCCGATGCCAAATGATATACCCTAACAAAGCACCGCCGCCGATAATCATTCGTGTGGCGATGATAAAAAAGGGAGTTGCATAAAAAAGAACTATTTTACCAAGGGTAAAGGTGAAGCCAAAAAGTGCATATAAAAGAATAACTAATAAGAGCATAATAAAACTATTGGTTGAGCGTTGCACGTATTTTTTTAAAAATAAGTATAATCAGTAATTGCCCTTTTAGCTAATATTATTAAACGGCAGTATCGTCGTGTATCAGTCTGCCTACGTGGAGCATAGTTGGTACTAAAAATATTAAAAGAGGCTGGGCAAGATTAGTTTTTCGGCACGCGTATGTAGTCCACCCAGTTTTGTTCTTGAAAATTGTGACGGCTAAAGTTTTCAATATTGTCGGGCAGTGAAGCCATTATTATTGGACAGTCTACGATGCTTATTTTTTTTAAATTTTGCATCGTTGCCAAAAGTTCTGGTTTTAAAAATATTTCAAGTTGGGTGAGTTTTGGGCAGCGCAGAATATAGAGGTTTTCTAATGCAGTGAGCTTCTGCAGCTCCGGTATATTAGTTATTTCAGGGGAGTCTCGAATAATTAAGCTTTTAAGATCAAATTGTAGTGCTTCCCAATTATGGGGCAAATACTTAAGATGCGATGAATGAATGATGAGGCTTTGGGGTGATATTTTGGGAGCTTGCTGGACAATAAGCGCATCAAGCGCGGCAGGTGGAAGAGCTTGTAATTTCATAAGTTCTGGGCCATTGAGCTGATATTCCCCCTGGTATTCACCATTGGCGCTACGCTTTGAGCCTTTGGCAAATAATATACGGCTAGGATTTTTTCTTGAACTAAGGTAAATTTGACTAATCGCATCCCAAAAATCTTCTGGGCTCACGTACGGAGAAAAAAACTTATAATCTTCAACAAATGCTTTTTTACGCTGCTTAAGAAATATTTCATCGCTATCGGCTGCAGAAGACTGGGATGGGCCTGCGGTTACGACAACTTTTTTTTCCGGCCGTTTTTTAACTGTCTGAAAGAAAGCGTGTAGTGTTTCTTTAAAGGTACTATTTTTTTTCTTTTTTGCGATTGTTTCTTCTGCGAGCCAAAAATCTTCTTTTGTATATTTTTTCCATTTTGGAGGAATGGTTTTCCTGCTTAAACTTTCACCCTCCATTCTGTTGGGAGGTGTTGGTGGTATAGTTTGAATGATAGGCCTGTTAAATAAATTTTGCCACCGTTCTCGATTGAGCTGCGTGAGCAGTGCCGTTAAGCCAACTCTTTTATGGAGTTCTTCAAGCGCTAAATGTGACCATATTTTATTGGTGTATGCCATTTGTAAAAGGGAATTTATATCCAAATACTCTAGTATTGATAATTTTAATTCCGTCGGGAGAGTCGACGTATAATCTAGTGACACATTTGATTGATCTATTTTGTTTTTACCTTTAACTTTTTCTTGGCATAAGGAAAAAAGTGGTATAAAAAGAGTTAAAATTACAATTTTTTTACCATATATCTGCATACGAACCCTTAGTCGTTATCTATTCGTGTGAACACTACATCCCAAGCTACCGAGCCTGTGTTGCGCGATTGAGGGTTTGTTGGCAGTGGATCTTGGGAGGCTGGTGGTTGCTTGTCGGTTCTTTTAAAACCGGGAAGTTTTTCAGGCAGTAACTTAATCAATTCAGGTGATTGTGCAATCCGTATAGTTTTAAGTTTGCTTAAGGGTGCTAAAAGTTCTGGTTTAGTTAAGATAGGCACATTTTTTAGTTGTGGACAGTTGTATATTTCGATGATCTCAAGGGAGCTAACTTTATTGATGCCTGTAGGTATTACTTCAAGAGCACCGGCATTCCAAAAGGTTATTTTTTGAACAGATGGCCCCAGATCTTCCCAATTATCAGGAAGATAGGTTAGGTCTTTTGAACTCAAATCAAATTGATACCGCTGGCCTTTCGGTGTCGCTTTATTATTAAAGGAAAATATAGTCGGGGGGAGTGCTTTGGGCCAGCATGACGCAATTGCGCTTAAAGCAGCAGCTTTAAATTTCTCATCGCGATTGTCCTTTGCAGATATGAATGCTTGTGTTGCTTTTCTTACTGCAAGATAATCTTGATCGATGCAGCTCCAAAGTTCTTTTGGGTCAACATGGGGAAAATGGCGAAAATCGAGGCTAAATGCCTGTCGTTTCTCATTAACTGAATTTGGCAGTTTCTTTGCCAAGCCAATGCGCTCAACCAAAGATCGAGCAGTCGTTGGTTGCTCTTTTTTCTTAAGCCAATTGCCCAATAACGGATCTATTTGCAGGAGTCCGGCTTGTTTATATAGTTCTTCATTTGCTATTTGTCTCCAGGCTCTATTTGTGCGTGCCAATTTTACAAGTTCTGGCATTGTCAAATATTGAGCTATTAATAACTTTATTTCATCCGGGAGTGTTGCTGTATGATCTATACCGTTTGCCTTAGTACCGTTTACTTTATTTTTGAAAAAGGACACGACTGTCCCCTTGCCTTTTTCTTGGCATAAGGAAAAAAGTGGTATAAAAAGAGTTAAAATTACGATTTTTTTACCATATATCTGCATAATCTATCCCTTGCTATTTAGTTCCCTCTTTACTTTCAGGATAGAACAGATAGGGTGCAAAAGGCAATAGTAAAAAGCGCTTTTAAGCTAAAAAAGAGAAGGAAAGCATGAGCTTTTCCTTCTCTGAGTCAGCGTTTGCAATACTTAAAATAATTTTTTAACTACTTAAGATCCTCTTCTTCCCAAATAATTTCAGTTGCAAGAGGGCCAGAGATGCGTTCGGTGGTTGTTTCTACGGGTTTTCCTTTTTGTTTGCATCCGGCAAACGAGAGGGTGACAAGCATGATCGCAAAAATTACTGTATATTTCATAAGAAGAACCTTTCCTGATGGTTATTTTGATTGAGCAGTTGTTTTAGTTTTTTTCTTTGTTTTTTTCATATTATGAATAAAGGGATTTTTCATGAGGGCATACTTGACAACTTCATCAATTGTTTTCACGTATATGAGGTTTAAATGCGCAGGAATATCTTTGATAAATTCCTCAACGTCGTCTTTGTTTTCGTAAGGCAGGAGCACCGTAGAAATGTTGTGCTGATGCGCAGCAAGAATTTTTTCTTTCAATCCGCCGACACCCAAAACCCTTCCGCGCAACGTTATCTCGCCTGTCATAGCAACATGTGAATTTATCGGATTTTTTGTTAAAGCAGATATAAGCGCAGTGCACATCGTGATTCCAGCAGAAGGACCATCTTTGGGTGTTGCTCCTTCAGGAATGTGAATATGTATATCGCGGGATTGATTAAAGCTCGACGGGAGCCCAAAATCAACCGCCTTTGCCCGTATATAGCTCAGAGCAGCATGTGCTGATTCCTGCATCACATCACCCAATTGGCCGGTCAGCGTGATGCTGCCCTTGCCCGGCATGATCGTCGCTTCTATCTCCAAAACATCTCCGCCCATCTCCGTCCAAGCAAGGCCGGTAGCAAGTCCAATTTTGGGCGTTTGAGTGTCAAGATCGATCTTTTTATATTTTGTATTTCCGAGCCACTCTTTAACAAGGGCAGGAGTTACGGCGACTGATTTCAGGGAAGGGGTCTCTAAGAATTTCTGAATCGTTTTTCGCATAATTTTTGCAATCGTACGATTCAGTTGCCTGACTCCTGCTTCCTTTGTATAGTCACTAATAATTGTTTTTAAAAGGTCATCACCGATTTTGCACTGGGTCTTTTTAAGACCATACTCTTTAAGGTTTTTGGGAATAAGAAAGTTGGTTGCAATTGAAATTTTTTCTGTATCAGTATACCCCGACAACGATATAATTTCCATTCGATCAAAGAGCGGGTATGGTATTCCCTCTAAATGATTGGCCGTCGTTATAAACATAACTTTAGAAAGATCATATTCAAGTTCTAAAAAGTGGTCTACAAAAGTTTTATTTTGTTCCGGATCAAGCACTTCGAGCAAGGCAGAGCCTGGATCGCCATGGGTATCTTGAGACATCTTATCTATTTCATCGAGCAATATAACAGGGTTTTGATATTTTGCTTTTTTCATAGCTTGTAAAATTTTACCTGGAAGCGCCCCGATATATGTTCGGCGATGTCCACGTATTTCAGCTTCATCACGTACGCCACCCAGCGATATCCTGACAAACTCACGCCCGAGACTTTCTGCGATCGATTCTGCAAGAGACGTTTTGCCAACGCCGGGCGGACCGACTAAGCAAATTATCGGTGATCGCTCAAGTGCCTTTGAAAATTTTTTTGCTGCTAAAAATTCAATAATGCGCTCTTTAGCCTTCTTAAGGCCTGCATGGCTTTTATTGAGAATTTTTTCGGCATCTTCAAAGCTGACCGTATCTTTACTGGTTTTTGACCAGGGAAGAGATATAATCCAATCGATATAATTTCTACTGACAACTGCTTCTGCCGACATAGGAGCCATCTGCTCAAGTCGCTTTAATTCGCGATCAATTTTTTCAGCAGGCTCAGCTGGCAGCCCAAGACTTTTTATTTTCGTCCGCAGTTGAGCTATTTCATGATATTGGTCTTCGCGCCCCAGCTCTTTTTGAATCGCCTTCAGCTGTTCACTCAGATAGTATTCGCGTTGATTTTTTTCAACTTGATTTTGGACGCGTCCCCTTATGCGCTCTTCCGTTTCAAGAATATCAATTTCTTTATTCATTAATTGAGCCAATCGGACGAGCCTATCCTCTAATGAGCTTATTTCAAGAAGTTCTTGCCGCTCGTCAAAGGTCAAATTCATATGAATGGTAAATGTGTCGGCGATGCCATCAATGTCCTCAACAGTCTTTGCATTACCCATAAGATCTTGGGGAATCTTGCTATTGAGTTGCGTATAACGGAGGTATAAATCGTGCAAATGGCGCCATAAAGCCTCTATTTCAAGAGTACGATCCGTTTTTTTTGTTTCTACGTCCTCGTATTCAGCTTGATAAAATCCGCCTTCTTGTTCATAGCTGATCATTTTGGCACGATTTACTCCTTCAACAAGTATTTTTAAGGCTCCTTTAGGCATGCGCATAACCTGCAAAATAATTGAGCGGGTTCCGTAGGTAAAAATGTCGTCTGGGGTAGGGTTTTCAACAGCTGGATCCTTTTGGGCTGAGATGAAAATTTCCTTTGAGTGCTTAAGCGCGTACTCTACTGCTTGAATCGACACTGCACGGCCTACAATGATAGGAATAATACTTTTAGGTAAAATCACTACATTTTTTAAGGGTAAAAGAGGTAAAAAATGTTTTATTTGTTTTTTTTCTTGGCTTGTCATACGTACATATTCTCCACACGTAGGTTATGATACAGTTCTATCGTGTATAGAAGATAGTTTATCATAGGGAAAATGATACGTAAATGAACGGTTTTTTTAGTTTTACAAAAGAAAAAACGCATAGTAATATGAATATGAAACTTTTTTATTTTTTAACCTACAAAAAGGACTTTTGTATGATACTACCGGCGTTACAGTATATTTTTAGACCAATTTTTGGTGAGTTTGAAAAGGAGGAGTTTAAAAAATTTCTTCGCATGGGAATCATTTTCGCCTTAGTACTTGGCGCTTATTGGACACTGCGTGTGCTCAAAGACTCGGTATTTATTAATCTTGTCAACAAGCATGATATCCCTTGGGCAAAAACATTGTCTCTTATCGTTCTGTTTCCTTTAGTCATGTTTTATACAAAGCTTATGGACAGATATTCACGGGAAAAGATGTTTTATATTCTTTCTTCGTTTTATGCAGCTGGCGCACTTTTGTTTGGAGCGCTTCTTTGTAAATTTCAAGCGGATGCGGCAATCGTAAATTCCTACGTCGGGGCAGAATATTACTTTACTAAGGCTTTAGGTTTCATTATTTATGTCTTTGTCGAAAGTTATGGATCGCTTGTTGTAGCACTTTTTTGGGCATTTGCTTCTGATACAACAGAGTCAAATTCTGCCAAAAAGGGCTTTTATTTGGTGACGGCTATAGGTCAGCTTGGAGGTATTATTGGACCTATGTTTATTACACCAATGGCTCAAGCTCTTAAAAAAATCGAAGTAGTTGAAGGCGTTCCTTCACTCTTGCAGCCAATTGCGCCCTATTTGACTGCTTTTGCGCAAGCTGTTCCAGAATATCTCAAAGCCACAAGTGCACTTTCGTTTTTTGTGTGCGCACTTATTATCGGCTTGGTCGGGATATCAATTAAAAATTTCTTAAAAGTTACCCCGCGCCATCTTTTGGCCTCATTTCATGGTAAAAATGAAGCTGCTGCGGAAAAAGAACAGGAACCAGGGTTTCTTGAGGGGTTGAAGCTTCTTTTAAGCCACCGCTATTTGATGGGCATCTTTGTCGCTATTGCAAGCTATGAAATCATTGTTACTATTTTTGACTTTAATTTTAAAGTTCTTGCTGGTACGCACTATGTAGGGCGTGATCTTGATGCTTACTTAGGCCAATATGGTTCATACGTTAACATTGTGTCGCTCATTTGCTTGTTGCTTGGCGTCAGCAATATTACACGTTTGCTCGGTGTTGGTGTGGCGTTGGTAATGATGCCAATTATTGTTGCTTGCGCTATTACTGGTTTTATCACCTTTGATAGCTTAAGCTTCCTATTTTGGCTCATGGTTGGCTCTAAGGCTATTAACTATGCGCTTAATGGTCCAGCGCAGAAGCAACTTTATATTCCGACAACACATGATGTCCGATTTAAGTCGCAAGCATGGATCGAAGTATTTGGCTCCCGTGGATCTAAAGAAATTGGATCTATATTTAACATGACCCTTAAACCGTTCCAGTCAACTTTTGGGAGTTTTGTAGGTAAATCATATTACATGCTCATGGCTTCTGTCCTTGGTTATGGGCTTGTGGGGATTTGGTTTTTTGTTGCGATTTATCTTGGAAAAACGCATAAAAAGGCTATTGATGAAAAACGTGTTGTTTGCTAATTAAGCAACAGGTATAGAGCATAAAGTAAAAAATAATGGGTTTTCTTGTGATAGGCTTCATAAGAAAACCCATTATAGTAAATTTTTTTGGGCAAGGGGTACAATGGGCATGTTTTCTCGCTTTTCGCTACGAACTTTTTATAATAAATTGTTATATATCCACAAAGATGAGCGGCTAAAGGTATTTCTTTTGTCCTTATCATTTTTCTGCGTCATCGGCACCTACACAGTGGTGCGTACCCTGAAAGATTCTCTTTTTACGAGTATTGTCGGCGGTAAAGAGTCGTTGGCCGTTGCCAAGTTGTGGTCGATGATTTTGCTCATTCCAGCCATTTTGCTCTTTTCAAAGCTGGTTGATACGATGCGCAGGTCGCATTTACTAACGCTTTATAGCCTTATTTATGGCATTGGTGGGCTTGTTATTGGGTATTACTTGACTCATCCAACAATTGGATTGGCCAATACACAACAGAATGTTGATAGAATTTTTGGTTGGATCATTTACTTTTTTTTAGATGGATTTAATCCATTTGTGGTAAGTCTTTTTTGGTCTTTTACCCATTCTATAACGTCTCCTGGTAGCGCAAAGGGCAATTATCCTATTATGGTTGCAGCCTCTAAGTTGGGAGGAGTCGTTGCAACAACCTGTGCTTGTTGGTGGCTTAATCGCCTTGATGCGGCAACGGGCAAGCAGTTACTTTCTGATGCAGCAAACCATCAGGTACTTTTTTTTGCGACATCATTTTTGCTGCTTATGGTGCCTCTTTTTATTGCGCTTATGATTATGCTTGTGCCTTCGCGTGCGCTTCATGGGTATGAAGCCGCTTATAAATTTGAAAAGCAGCATGCTCGTGAAGAAAAAGCTGAAGGGCGGGAGTCGTGGTGGACTGCTTTAAAGAAGAATTTTGAAGGTATTATCCTTATGGCCCGTTATCCGTACGTTATGGGTATTTTGGGAGTTGTTTCCTTTTGGGAGATAGTGAATGTTTTTGTGAATCTGGATCGAGTTACTATGATAGGTCAGGTTTCGTTGACAATATCACAAAAGACAAGCTCCCTTTTATATCACGATTTTTGGGTGCATACGGTGGGCTTTATTGTTACCTTGATTGGAACGCGTGCAATAATTGAATATCTTGGCGAGCGGCGATCGCTTTTATTGGTGCCCTGTGTTACTGCCGTTTTAATCATTTATTATTTGACCGCTCAAATGGTAACAAGTCAGGCTGCGGCAGTGAGTATTGCCATTGCGTATGTCTTATTGAAGGCACTCAATTATGCATTTGCTTCGCCATTGCGTGAGAGCCTGTATATACCAACGACCAAATCGGTTAAGTTTAAATCTAAATCATGGATAGATTCATTTGGTACTAAGTTTGCAAAAAGTATTGGGGCTTTTTATAATGGACTTGCTTTTTCATCGGCAGCTAACGGCCTCTTTTTTAGCGCAATTATAGGCCTATGGATTTTGGTGGCGCATCTTTTAGGTCGGCGGTATGAAGCTGCAATAGCGCATGGTGAGGTGATAGGCTCAGATGAAGAAAATCAGGGTAATGGTAAAGAGTGAGATATTGCATTTTTTTTTAACAAAGTTAAACTGTAAGTACCCTTTTGATCAGGGTATCAAAGACAACTGTAAATAACAGTAGAACAGCTTGTTTTCTGATGTAGGTGGTGACCCTTAATTAAGGGGCCAGAAAACAAAAGATTATAACCTACCAAAGGATAAAATGATTGATTTAAAGCAGCTTATTAAAAGTGGAGCCCAATTCGGGCACCAGACATGGCGTTGGAATCCTAAAATGAAGCCCTATATTTGGGGTCATAAGAATGGAATCCATTTGATTGATGTTTCCAAAACAGCGTTTCAGCTTGAACGCGCTGCTGCATTCCTTGAAGCAATCGCCGCACAAGGGCGTTCAATTTTATGGGTAGGAACTAAAAAATCTGCCCAGGCGGTATTGCCTAAGGTCCTTGAAAACATCAAGTCTCCGTCTGTTACGCACCGTTGGATTGGTGGGACATTGACAAACTATCCACAAGTTAAAAAGTCAGTTACCAAAATGTTGCATTTTGAAGATATTTTACAAAAGACTGACACGTCTCATTATATCAAAAAAGAGCTTAATCTTTTTGGCAAGATGAAGGATCGTCTTGAGAAAAACGTTGGTGGCATTAGAGAAATGCGTTGGCCTATAGGCGCTATTATTATTGTGGATGTCAATAAGGAGCATGTTGCGGTAAAAGAAGCGAAATCTGCTGGCGTTCCTATTGTTGCTTTGGTTGACACTAATTCAGATCCATCAGGGATCGATCATGTTATTCCAACAAATGATGATGCTCCACGTGCTTTAGAAATTATATTGGATTATCTTGCGCAAGCAGTCAAGCGTGGTCAAGAGGTTGTTGCTTCGGCGCGCGCGCAGGAAGATGTTATTGTTGACAATTCGCTTGATAGAATCATAGAAGCGGTTCTGAGTGATGATGCTGGGTCTGAGCGTGAGCGTCAAAAAGCTAAGCGCGGTGCTGCTCGGCCACAAAAACGGCTACAGGCTCGTACTGTTCAACGTAAGGCTTAAAAGATAACCGTCGCGGAGAGGTGTCTGAGTGGTCGAAAGAGCATGATTGGAAATCATGTATGTTCTTAAAAAGGGCATCGAGGGTTCGAATCCCTCTCTCTCCACCAGGTATTGCCGATCAGGCCTTTCGGTTTGATGTACTTTTGTATGGCAAGGGCTGGCGGCGGAAAAAATTGAGGAGTGGATAAAAGACAGTTAAAGAATGTGTCAGGTCTGAAAAGAAGCAGCACGGTTAGCGGAAGTTTTTGTATCTGCTCCTCTTCTTCTCATTTGTTGTAATAGGGTTTAAGGCATGACGGTGCATCTTTCGCGTAAGTGGCGATCTAGAAATTTTGATGAGCTTGTTGGTCAAGAATTATCTATTCGTTTATTGAAAAATAGTTTATTCAAAGGATCATTTTTCCCTGCATATCTTTTTTCGGGGCTTCGTGGCTCGGGTAAAACGTCGATGGGGCGTATTTTTGCAGCTGCAGTTAATTGTGCTGCCCTCGATAGTTTTAGGCATGATCCTCGAACGGTTGTTCTTCCTTGTAATAACTGTGCATCCTGTGCGGCACTTGTTGCTGGGCAACATCCAGATTTTATTGAGATTGATGCTGCTTCGTATACGGGTGTTGACAATATGCGTCTTATTATTGAGAATGCTTCGCTACTCCCTACGCTTGCTGCTCGAAAAATTTATTTAATTGATGAGGCGCATATGTTGAGTAAAGCGGCGTTTAATGCGGCGCTGAAAGTTTTGGAAGAGCCGCCAGCTCATGTGATTTTTATCTTGGCAACAACAGATCCAGAAAAAATAATTGAAACAGTTAAATCACGTTGTTTTCAAGTTTTTTTTGATCCGATACCTAAACATGTGCTTGTTAAGCATGTGCAGAATATAGCTGATGTGGAAAACATACCATATGATCAGGAAGGACTGACGCTCATTGCGCAACAGGCGGGGGGTTCTGCTCGCGATGCTTTAACAACGCTTGAACGAATTGCGCTTGCTCAAGGTGATGTTACTGCCGGTGCCGTTAAAGCGGCTTTAGGGCTTGTGGAAGAATCTTTGATCGAGTCACTTATGAGTATAATTCTTGCCCAGGATACCAGTGGACTGATGCGTTTTGTTAAAGAGTCACTTTTATTACAGCATAATCCTATGATTATCTGGCAGATGTTGACGGGAGCTCTTGTTAAACGGCTGCATCGGGTTACGCAAAGTGAAGAGTATGATCGTCTACTTGCGTTGTTGCGGCAGAGTTATGAAATGGAGTCACTTCTTGCAAGAACAGCTATGAAGGCCGAGCTTGTTGAGTATATGCTCATTCGTATGTCACGTTGTTTTATAAAGGGTGATGCGCCGATTATTGAGCAATCGGCTTCGTCTAGGCCGACAATGCGGCAAGTTCCAGAAAGAGTATCGTCACAGGTGGCTTTGCCAAAAAAAACGGGAGTGTCCCCTGAATGGGATGCTTTTATCG
>JAJZMR010000001.1:1068-3422 GCA_021847535.1 bacterium | reverse complement strand
GGTCGAGCCATTGGTTCTTACGCTCTTTACGTCTGCTCGTGTTGAATACATGCCTGACCGAGGCGTTTGTCTTGTTAAATGCCTTAAAGAGCATGAATTATTTAAGGAGTGGTTGGATCGTTCATTGGCCATTTGGAAGCCTCTGTTAGGTCAGGCCTTTGGTGCATCTGTCGAGCCTGTTGTTTCATTTGTTGTTATACAAGAAAACCGACATGTTGATCGACCTGTGTCACCAGGTATAAAAACGATAGTTCAGGTGAATGATAAAAAAAATACGAGCTCGATTCATTCAAGCGATACCGTAACTCAAGCATTAAAAATTTTTCCTGGAACTATACAGGAACTACCTTAAAAAATTATGAAAAAATATCCTCACGTTGTTATTCTTGGTCGTATGAATGTTGGTAAATCAACCTTATTTAATCGATTATCAAAAAAAATCAAAAGTATCACGCTTGATTTTGAAGGGGTTACGCGCGATACGCTTTCAGATACGGTAACAGTTGATAATACCACCTTTGTTTTAACCGATACTGCTGGTATTTCATATAAAAAAGAGCAAGATCCACTGGCAGAGGCATCTCGGCAAAAAGCGCTTGAAGCGTTAGAAAAAGCTGACCTTGTTTTGTTTGTTATTGACGGTGTTGCCGGTATTGTGCCGCAGGACCGTGAAATTTCTGCTCTTATTCGCTCAAGCGGCAAACCGACGATTTTGGTCATTAATAAAGCAGACACCAATGCAGCCAGAGATAATTATTATGAATGTTTGCAGCTTGGATACAAGGACCATGTGCTGGTATCCGCTGAACATGGACTTTCTATCAATGGATTGCTTGATATGATTATTGCGCACCTACCATCGCATCAAGCAGTTGTGCAGGAGGATGATCGTGGGTGTCGTGTTGTTTTATTGGGCAAACCAAACGTAGGAAAATCATCATTACTGAATGCGTTGCTTGCAAAAGAGCGTGCACTTGTTTCACCCGTGCCGGGAACAACGCGTGAACCGATTGTGGAAAATATAACTTTTTATAATGAAAATATTCTTCTTGCTGATACGGCTGGTGTCCGTAAAAAAAGTGCCGTTTCTGGTGATCTAGAAAACATTATGGTTAAATCGACCATGCAGTCGCTTAAACATTCAGATATTGTACTTCTTATCATTGATGGCAGTGAACATAAAATTGCTGATCAGGAATTGAAATTAGCTTTTTATGCTTTTGAACATCAATATAAGGCGCTGATTATTGTTATGAATAAGCACGATTTAGTGACTGATCTTTCTAAAAAAGATTTAGATTTTTCTCTTGAAAAATATAAACATCTTATTGATAAAGTGCCTCTTATTTCAATTTCATGCAAAACGGGAAAAAATATTGGGAAGATAATTCCTTTGGTTAATGAGGTTTGGAAGCGTTATACCGCACAATTTGATGGACTTTTACTGTATCGATTATTTACGGCGCAACTGCAAAAAACGCCTCTCATGCATGCAAAAATGCCCTTACTTGTTTACGAGGTGTATCCTATAAGTACACGGCCATTGACCATTTGTTTGGTGGTTAATGAATCAGAATGGTTTGGCTCTTCTGAATGCGCATTTTTTGAAAACATTTTACGCCGAGAATATGATCTTGAAGGTGTCCCGGTACGTTTTGTTATACGAAAGCGAAAACCAAAAACTCCATAGGGAGAATTTTTTCTTGAAATTATCCATACATGCGGGGTACTCTTGGTTAATAACCAAAAGGAGTATCTATGTGTACGGGAGTTCGATTACGCGCAAAAAATGGTGCGGTCATGTATGGACGGACGTTAGAGTTTGCTCAAAAAACAGCATCAAAAATAATCGTTATTCCTCGTGGATATTTTTTTAAAGGAACTGTTGTTGCGCCTTATGAGCCCGTTGCCTGGAAATCAGATTATGCTATTGTCGGTGTCAATATGATGGACATGATCGGGCTGGTTGATGGCGTCAACGATCAGGGTCTTGCTGGCGGGCTTTTTTACTTTCCCGATTATGCACACTATCAAGAGCATGATATGCATAAAAATGGGATTGCCCCGTGGGAGCTTTTGACCTGGATACTTACGACATGTGCAACGGTTAAAGATGTTCAAGTAAGGCTTCCCGATATTCTGGTCGCTCCTGTTATCTTTGAGCCCTGGGGTATTATTCCACCGATACATGCAATCGTGCATGACCCATCGGGTAAAAGCATCGTGATCGAGTATGAAAATGGGAATCTCATGATACATGAAAGTATTTCTGGGATTATCACCAATTCGCCGGGCTATCAGTGGCACCTGACTAATTTAAAAAATTATATAAATCTTACGCCGAATAATGTCGC
>JAJZMR010000001.1:0-1058 GCA_021847535.1 bacterium | reverse complement strand
GGGCAGGGTTATGGCATGCTAGGGCTAACGGGCGATTTTACATCGCCCTCCCGTTTTGTGCGAGCGACATTGTTTGCCGATGCTACTTTTGAACAACAAAATGAAGATCTGATGCGAAATCTCTTATTGCATCTACTGAAACTTTTTAATATACCTGTTGGTGTTGTCAGAGAAGAAAATAAAAAAGAAATTTTTTGTGATTATACCCAATGGACCTCAGCGATTGATTTGCTTAATAAACGATTTTATTGGCATACTTATGAAAATGGCGATCTTTATTATATAGACCTTTTTGAGGCGATTTCTGGCTTGAAGAGCCCGATGACTATCCCTATGAGCTATCCACAACAAATAACAAAGGTTTCGTTATGATGTACCATGGTATAAGAATTTTTTTTAGTATCACACTTTTGTTTTTAGCTGGCTGTGAACGTAAGCCTCAAAATTTGACTACTGCCAAAGAGGCAGTTGAAAATTATTACGAAAAAGGTGGCTTTGAAAAGGATGTACAAAATGCTGTTGATCAAGCAATTAATTACTTTAAAAATCGTGTCTGTTGTGGAACACAATCGGCTGTTATTTTTGATATCGATGATACGCTTTTATGGTCATATTCTGACATGAAGGCTATTCAATTTGGGTATGTACCGAAATTATTTCATGACTGGGTTATTAGGGCAGACACTCCCGCTGTTCCTTATGTGAAAAAATTATATGACTTTTTTGTTTCGCGTGGATGCTCGATCATTTTGCTCACCGGACGTAGGTTTGACGAACGGGAGGCGACCTTGAAAAATTTACATGCAGAAGGCTTTAAAAAAATAGATCTTTTGATTACGCGGGCTGAAAATGAATTAGGACTTTCAGCTTTGGAATATAAAAGTAAGCACCGTAAGCGACTTGAGCAGGAAGGGTATACGATTATCGCAACTATTGGTGACCAGTATAGTGACCTTAAAGGCGGATATGCATACTACCAGGTTAAAATCCCCAACTATACCTATATTGTTAATTAACGTGAATTCGATTTAAGCCGGAAGAAGAGTGTTGACGAAAGA
>JAJZMR010000032.1 GCA_021847535.1 bacterium | reverse complement strand
GCCCCAGGTTGAAAACGTCAATCGATTGATTCACAATCTTCTCAACCATAGGCCAAGAAAATGTTTAAACTTTAAAACCCCTCATGAGGTTTTTTATGAGCTTGTCGCACTTCGACCTTGACTTTGCCATTTAAAATGCATAAGTAAATTGAAGGCCTAGCGAGCTTGTCAGGATGGCACGCTTACCATTGAAGCCATATTTGCCGAAAAGCATCAAATTTGGCCTTGAACCGGATGTTTCGTATTGATTGAATTCATAATTAAGCTGAAACAAAAATTGATGTGTTGTGTATTCTTGAATGCTCTGGGCGTCGTTGATAATGGCAAAATTTCCAAAATTAGTTGTTGGATAGTACGTGTCATCATTATGTTTAAAATATTGATAATATAGTGCGGCGCTTAATCCTTGGTATAGACTTCTTTTTTCTAGCATGAATGTGTATTGTTGTGTAAAGCCTGGATCAACAAAGACACGATCTTTAGCGATAAATAACAAATCAGTTTGATGAGGTGCTGTAGGTATACGACGTGTTTTAGTGTTACCAAATAGTTGTAAAAATTCTAGGTCTATCATGAAGCGCACGTCGTGTACAAATTGAAGCATCATATATCCACCAAAATAAAGACCATATCCTTGATCATAGCCAAAAGGTAGTGAAAGAAGCTGGCATATATCCTCTTGCTTTCCTGTTGGGAAATTTAGCCCTCCTCGTAGGCTCAGGCGTACATTGCGTAGCACCGGTTTCATTTGAAGAAAATCATTTTGCCATTTAACAAAAATCACCGCGTCGCTAAAACCAACGCGCTTCCAGCCATTGAAAAGATCGATACCACTCAGTTTACCGATGACTGAAAGAAGGTTTGGCAAATTATTATCTTCAAATTCAATTTTTTTATTATCCTGTGACCAGCAAACATCCTTGAGCTCGGCATAAATAAGGGGAATATAGCCATGTAATGAAACATTATGCGCCAAGCGGCCTTGTATGGAAAAAAGCATGTTTAAAGGAATTGAAAGATTTGCATATGGAGTAAATAGCCCATGTGTTAAATTATCATCATTAATATTAAAAATTTGTGCATATTGTCCAGGTAAGCTTGTTGGCGGAAACCCTTTTAAGGCAGCTATGCCATCTTGATGGCGCTGATAAAGTTGCAGTACATTGCCTGCATGATCAATGTGCGGTGTAAATGCCTTTGCAGCAAGAACGCCTTCGTATCCTGCCTGAAAAGAGACTTTAGTTTCATGGTAAGGATCAGGTTGAAGGGCTATATTATAGGGCTGCAGAACATTTGTTCTAAATACAGCATGCACAAAAACGGTGCATAATGATAGGCTTGTTATAATTATATAATAACGAATATTCATGTTCACTACCTATTTTGCATTAATAATGGACTACAAGGCCGAAATCGCCCGGTATGATCCATGAGCCCAGGCCAGATGGTCGTTGTAACTGACCAATAGAATGAGCGTCAACATCAGAAAAAAATCCATTCAACGGTGATACTTTTGCTCGAGACCCAATTTTAAAATTTATGGGCAACGATTGCTCAAATAATGGTGTTTCTATATAGCGGCTACGTGATGTTGACCATAATAGCCCATCGGTATAAAAAAAGTTTCTATACGCGCCGATATTAATAAAAAAACTTGGCTTATTTGCTATAAAAAAATCATTAAACAGCTGAATAGTATTATCATTGATGCCACTATCTGAGTAGGTGATAACATACCTATAAATGCGTGCTTGATCAAGACTTACATTCCCTGCAAGAACATAGAAGTTTCCCGAAACGCCTGGGGGTGCCAGATACAAATCTGTTTGTTGCCCTGTTTGTGTAAGGGGGAAAAAACGCGTAGCACATCCAGTTGTTTCTGGCATAGAAATTACTTTCCAGTTCATAGCTGCCTGTGAAGGGGCCGTTGTTATTGAAGCACCATTGCCTGTTGTAATAAGGCCTGAACTGGTCGCGATTATCACCATTGGTCCTGAAATAATCATATCAGAAAAAAAGAGATAGAGCCCATTTGCAAGTGTGCTTGCAGTTGCTAGATTGCTCGAGGCAAATGGTATTGATTTATTAATCAAAGCAGGTGTTATTTGCACGCGCTCAAAGAGCGTATCGGTCAAGACGTAGAGGTTGCCATCTTGAGAAAGTAATTTTCTTACTTGCGTATAATTTCCAAGTGGTTGCCAATACAACTGCGTTGAAAATCCGCTAAAATTTTCTTGAATCGCACCATTTCCTATTCCAGTGCCATCAGGGAGTGCCAAGATTGCTAACCCACCATTTCCTCCGACAACTATCCATGACTGGCTGCCATCAGTCACCACGGTTGATGCGATGATCGCCTCCAAGTTTTGCAATACTCCTCCAGTCATCGCTATATATTGCGTAGGTGCACTATATGCATTGAATGTTCCATCAGTCAGTTCTATGATAGTGGGGTAGGATGATGTTGGTGTTAACAGGTT
Source organism: bacterium (assembly GCA_021847535.1). GTDB lineage: Bacteria > Babelota > Babeliae > Babelales > Babelaceae > BOG-1370. The sequence goes on along the minus strand of JAJZMR010000032.1, from coordinate 13,044 downwards.
GAGTAGATCAGCCGCTGTCTGGGCTAAAATAACTGTTTGATATCCAGTAAAAAGCGCCGCGCTCACACGGGACCCAACTGCTTGTGAAAAAAATGGGCTGGTGTAGACAAGGTCGGTGAAGCCTTGGAGTCCGGCTTGCTGTTCGGGAAGCGTTTCATTCAAAAGTTGACACAACGATGTACTGTTTTTATTCCATGATGTTCTGACTAATGTTTGTAGCTCCCCATTGATTTCTGTTGTGTACCAAAACTGTTGACCGGCTGGGCTGTAGACCGTTGCTTTGGGTAGTCCTTGTGTTTGGACTGCGCGTTGCCATGGAGTCCATGCAGAAATCTTATTGGATGTATCAAATAACGCTTGTGAATAAAATATCCCGGGTGCCTGAGTTGCTGTTTCAAAGACAGTGATAACAACAGAGTCCCCTGATGTATAAAGTGATGTAATAGTGCCAGGAGCAATGCCACCGCCTACTTGAGCCTGAATGCTTGATGATGTGTATAGATCACCTGGATTAACCGCGGGAACAATAAATTCACGCTGCAGAAAAAAATTAAAATTATTAACAATAGTTATAGGTACGGAATTAACGGAAGCTAACATGCCGTTTGATGTAAGGGGCAAAGCAAATACATTGATAGGCGTTTGATTTTCAGGCCCAACGCCTCCGACAACGACTAAATAATTTGTACCAACAGAAGGAAAGAGTGTGGAAATAAAATGCGCACTGACAAAAGTGTTAGCATTTGTCGTTGCTATGATAGAATCTTGTGTAATGGCTGATGTTGCAACAATAGGGGCGAGAGCAATTTGCCCGCCAACCTCTCCAAGTGTTGTCAGAACAGAAAGACCGCCATTTGTAGGGTTAGCGCCTGTTTTAATAGTAAAACTTGCAAAAAGTGTACCTATATTAATCTCTTGCATTGAGCGAGATGTTTTATAGGTTGAAACGTACAGGCTCGTTGGGTTTATGCTTTGCAAAGGGCCGTTGATTGCGACATAAGGACTCGTTCGATCAATTTGAGATGGCGGGGAAAAGTTACACTGGAGATAACCTGTTTGTGTTGCAATTAAATTTGCGCCAACAAGGCCGCCGCCCGTGTCGCCAAAAGTACCGCTGTTCGGGCTTACCAGTGCAAAAAGAGATCCCTGTATTGATCCGCATAGTGAGTTGATCGCACTGACCGGTAAGCCGTTTGCATCTATTAGTTGATTCGACATAACAAGTGTTGGGTTTGCCCCCTGCGTGTAAGATGTTGTAATATATATATGGTCGGGATCTGTAGCGAGCGTGACTGCCGGAAGAGAATCAACCTGTCTGTCAGGCTCAGTTTGCATGACGGCAGTTGTTGCAAGAAGCGCTATCTGTGAGCCATATAAGGGATTGCTTATTTCTTGTCCATTCATATAAATAAATTCAGGAGCGATGCCGGTAAGTGCATCATTGTCCTTGCCAGCAACTGATAATGCATAAGAAGATGCAGTTCCAGAGGAGATTTGACTTGCTCCTACAAAAAAAAGTCCCGCTGCTTGCGAAAATGCAATAGGTCCGATTGGGGTTGGTGACTCGAGTATAGTTGCAAAAATAGGATTGTTAATAAAATAAATGATTAAAAAGAATAATTTTTGAAATATCTTGCTACGCATAGCTTTTCAATACCTTTTTTTACGTCATCTATGGCGATACACAGACTATACTACCGCGAGTCCCCATTTTTGGCTATTTAAATTCTCTTTTTTTTGCGCTATATTTAATCTTTGAGTAAGATATATTTTTTAAAAAAATAAAAAGTTTCAATATGCACACAAAGCTCTATTCTGCAAGCGTTATTGGGATCAATGCCCATAAAATAGAAATTGAAGTTGATTTGTCGTTTGGCATGCTCCAATTTTTTTTGGTCGGGCTTCCCGATTTGGCCATTAAAGAAAGTAAACAGCGTGTTATTACAGCGCTCAAAAATTGCGGCTATTCATTGCCTGAAAGAAAAATCACCGTTAATCTTGCTCCTGCGCACATAAAAAAAGAGGGGTCGCTTTTTGATGTTGCTATTGCGCTTGGTATTATATATGCATCGAATTTATGCAGGTATGATGATGTTTTTTTACAGGAAACATTTTTTATAGGAGAGCTTGCACTTGATGGACGAATTAAGCCGGTTTTGGGGGTGTTGCCTATAGCTTTTGATGCTATTAAACTTGGAATTAAGCGTATTGTTCTACCCACCGAAAATGCATCAGAGGCCGCCCTGATTGATGGGCTTGAAGTTATTGCCGTTGATCATTTAACTGATCTGGTAAGTATTTTACGAAAGCAGGCGCCCATAAAAATCTTTGCAAATTCGGGGACAGTTGGTTCAGATCAGTTGGACCAGTTTATGGACCTTGCTCAGGTCAAAGGTCAGGTTCAGGCTAAGCGTGTTTTGCAAATTGCCGCAGCTGGACGCCATAATCTCTTATTTGTTGGGTCTCCCGGCTCAGGTAAAACAATGCTGGCCCAAAGGCTGATAACACTTATGCCGCCTATGACTTTCAATGAAATGCTTGAAACGAGCAAGATTTATTCTATTTGTGGTAAATTACCAACGACAAAACTTATCAATCAAAGACCTTGCCGAGCGCCGCATCATACGATATCATCGCCAGGGCTCATCGGCGGTGGATCTATTCCTCAACCAGGCGAGATCAGTTTAGCGCATAATGGCATTCTTTTTCTGGATGAATTTACTGAATTTCGCCGGCAAACACTTGAGGTGTTGAGGCAGCCATTGGAAGAGCATAAGGTCACCATATCTCGTGCGCAACAGACGCTTACCTTTCCTTCCGCTTTTTTACTGGTTGCCGCGCTTAATCCATGTCCATGTGGTTTTTATGGCGATGCACACAAAGAATGTTCATGTACCAAGCAGCAGATATATGCGTATATGCAAAAGCTTTCCGGGCCTTTGCTTGATCGCATAGATTTACAGATTTATTTGCCAAGTGTTAAGTATGAGGATACACAATGTGGCCAGTCGATTTCTTCAGCAGAGCTGCTTGCTGGGGTCAAGGTTGCCTGTGAGCGTCAGGCACGTAGATTTAACAATGCAGCCCTTTATAACGGAGATATGACAACCGATATGATCGAGCAGTATTGTTGCGTAACAGGTTCTGCTCATGATGTTGTTAAAAAAGCGTTCGAAACATTGCATTTGAGCATGCGTGGGTACCATAAACTGCTTAAGATAGCGCGCACTATAGCTGATTTAGACGATTCTGAACAGATACTGGCAAAACATATTCAAGAGGCCCTTATGTACCGTTCGATAGATAAAGGCCTTGGGGCATCACGTTAGCGTGGTTGTAATTTGCTTTATCTTTTTTTTAAACTGATATAAGAAAAAATTCGCGCCCATCTTTTTTGGTTGCACCTATGAAACTATTGGGTTGTTTGTCGTGGGACAAAATTTTAAGTGCGTTGTTGAACAATAGGACCAGAAAATCTTTAAATTTTAAAGCGCCAAATGAGGTTTTTGATGCATTTATAGTTTTGGGAATTGATTTTGACCTTTGCTTATTAAAATGGTAGAATTGCAAAATGATGGGTTATTTTATTAATTATTGTTTAGCATAAATAAATTATGGAAAGACTTTTATTTTTTCGATTTATAGCTTTTGTTATGGCGCCGTGCACATTTTTTGCGATAAGTGCTGATGTTGATATTTTTAGCGACTCAATCGACAGGTTTGATGCCGTTTTAGAGTTTCGATCAAGAATAATGAGTGGTCTTGCTCGTGATCTTGTTTACTACCGAGCAGCTACCTATGAAAGTTATACACATGAGCAAAAGGCTTACGTCACCGATGAAGAGTTGCAAAAAAATGCTCAAGCAGCAGCTGAATTCAAAGTGACCGCTTTGGCCGTTGCAAAAGAGTATGCGGAAAAATGGGTTGCGTTCCATGATAATAATTTCCCTATCCAGTTCGGATGCTCTATTTGCGGCGATATAAGCGAGAGTGAGGGGGCGCTGGTATTATTGGATGAACTTAGCTATGCAGATCGAATTTTTCGAATGGCGCATGACTTAGTTGATGAAAGCAAGTAATACGAGTTATTATTTTTTACGTGCTAAACTCAAGGGATTAGCTTAAAAATTAAAGATAACAAGCTGTGCAAGCATGAGAAAATCGATATTGTTTGATTTTGATGTTATTGTGGTAGGTGCTGGCCATGCGGGCAATGAGGCGGCATACGCGGCTGCTCGTATGGGATCAAAAACCTTACTTGTAACTCTCAATAGGGATAGAATTGGCTATATGCCTTGCAACCCTGCGATTGGCGGTATTGGTAAGGGCCATATTGTTTTTGAAATAAGTGCGCTTGGTGGGCTGATGCCGCAACTCTGCACGCAGACATATCTTCAGGCGCGGATGCTTAATACGAGTAAGGGTCCTGCTGTTCATGGCCTGCGTTTGCAAATAGATAAAGTTGAATATAATAGGCTCAGTCAAAAAATTCTTCAGGCTACGCCAAATTTAACCATCTATATAGGCATGGTTGAGCGTGTTATTTTGGATGATTCTGGTGCAGTAATGGGCATTTCAACTCGTGAAGGTGCTATCTATTACGCTTCAACTGTTGTTTTGACAACGGGTACGTTTTTGAATGGGTTGATTCATACTGGTCACGTTAGTTATCCTAGTGGTCGTCAGGGTGAGGAGGCCGCCACGGGATTGTCTCATTTTCTTAAAAGCTTAAATCTTAAAATGGGCCGCCTTAAAACCGGGACCCCAGCACGGCTTTTGCGTTCTTCTATAGATTTTTCGTGTATGGAGCGTCAAGGCTCTGATGAGCTTGATTATCTTTTTGAATTTGATCCCCATAAAGTTACTCATAAAATGGATTGTTTTGTAACTTATACTAATGAAAAAACGCATGAAATAATTAAAAAAAACTTTCATCTTTCACCTATTTATACTGGCCATATAACTGGTACGCCCCCACGATATTGCCCATCGATAGAGGACAAAATATCTCGTTTTTCTGACAAAAATGCGCATCATATTTTTGTCGAGCCTGAAAGCGCATCAAGTGATGAGGTCTATCCCAACGGCTTGTCAACGTCGCTTCCCCTGTCAGTTCAGTTAGAGTTTTTGCGGACTATACGAGGTTTTGAAAAAGTTGAAATTGTACGGCCTGGTTATGCTATTGAGTATGATTATGTTAATCCGCAAGAGCTTACCCATTCGCTAGAGGTTAAAGCAGTGGCTGGCTTATTCTTGGCCGGGCAGATTAATGGTACAACTGGTTATGAAGAAGCTGCAGGACAAGGTATTATAGCCGGTATTAATGCGCATCTTAGGGCGTATAAGCAAAAACCCTATATATTGGATCGTAATGAGAGTTATATTGGAATTATGATTGATGACTTGGTGACGCTTGGTACTAATGAGCCTTACCGTATGTTTACTTCTCGAGCTGAGCGTAGACTTCTTTTGCGTCAAGATAATGTTTTTACTCGTTTTTATAAGCAGGCGTACGCTCTAGGGTTAATCGATCAACTACGTTATGATGCTGTAGATGCTGAAAGTAAGATAGTTTTTGAAGTGACGGAGCGTATAAAAAATGACAAGGAACATTTGGTGATTATCCAAAAGTTAGGCATTGGGGATAGTGCTTATGTATATCAGGCTATAGAAAGATTTGCAGGTCAATCATTGTCTTCGCGCGCGCAAGCATCAATTTTTGCAGAGCTCCTCTATGGGCCTTATTTGCAAAGAGAGCAAAAAGAGGTTGAAAAAATACATCATTATCAAGAACTTGTTATTCCTGAATGTATTGATTATGCCGATATTTCTGGATTGTCAAAAGAGTTGCAGCAAAAATTGGAGGGGATTAGGCCAAAAACGATTGCTCAGGCTGCTCTTATTCAAGGCATGACGCCTGCTGCACTGTCAATTTTAATATTTAAATCGCGGCAGAATCCTGATGATAGTGCGATTTGTCGCCAGGATGCTTCATGTTGACGATGTCGTGCAACCCCGTTCTCTTGGAGCTATTCGGCCCTTTTTCGTTACACATTTATGGTATTTTTATAAGTCTGGCAACCCTTTTTTTGGTCGCCATAACCATTAATCATGCTGATCGTCAGCGATTAATGTCCATATTGCAATATGAGAGGCTCGTTATTGCTATTACACTAGGGGCTCTTGGGGGTGCGCGTCTCCTTCATGTGGTAAGCGAATGGTATTCATACCATACAATTTGGCAAATGTTTGCCCTATGGTCAGGCGGGTTATCTATTTTAGGTGCGCTCATAGGAGGTTTTGCGGCCGCATTAGCATATTTATCGTATGCGCATCTTCCAAGACTAGCTATTTTTGACCTTGCAGCGCACTATCTCCCTTTTGCGCAGGCTATTGGACGGCTTGGTTGCCTTTTTGCCGGTTGTTGCTTTGGGTGCCCTTCTAATAGTTTTTTTACCGTTATGTATACTCACTGCGACAGCCATGCCCCGCTTTATATAGCGCTGCATCCGACGCAACTTTATAGCGCAGCTTTTTTTATAGCTATGGGTATTTTTTTTTATTTGATTGATTGTAGTCAAAGATTGAAGCCGGGGCAACTTTGTGCATTGTATTTAATGCTGGCAAGCCTTGAGCGTTTTTTGATTGATTTTTTACGCGCTGACCGCATTATAAATACTCATGATGCATTGATTCAGACGCCACATCTTTCTTTACACCAGTGGATAAGTATAGGGATATTTTTTGCGGGATTAATAATGTTTTTAAGCGCTATGATTCAACGTGAAAAATAAGAACAGCGCCGCTTTCTGCTATATGTTTTTCTTGGGTTAGCTTGTTATAAGTCCCGTGTCTTCAGGCCCCTTTAGTGGGGATATAAAAAAGGGAGCGTTAGAGTATACTGATATACTATGAATATTTTTTCTCTTATTAAAACACATGTCTCAATTTTTGATATTGTTCAGGAGTATACCAGCCTTAAAAAGGCAGGAAGCTACTGGAAAGGACAGTGTCCATTTCATCATGAAAGGACCGCCTCGTTTACGGTAAGCCCGCATAAAGAGATATTTTATTGTTTTGGTTGCCATAAGGGCGGTGATGTGATCGCTTTTATAGCACACGCTGAAAATTGTACCCCTATGCAGGCTGCCAAGCACTTGGCAGATCGTTATGCAATTCAGTTACCTGAAGAAACCAAGCAAGCTTTTATGGCATATAAACTTGAGCGCGATACTTATACCCTTGCACATGAAATCACCGCTTTATGGTGTACTCAAGAACTTAAGCGGTCCCCTGATGCGCAAAAGTATCTCAAGCAGCGAGGTATAACAGCTGAAAGTATAGAAAAGTTTTGCCTAGGATATTTTCCTGGTGGCCAGCAGTCTATCAAGGGGCTATTGAAGGCTGGAAAGGACAAGAACCTTTTGGCTCAAGACTTTATACAGGCACATATTCTGCGCAGTTCAGATAGGCAGACTCTCTATAGCCCCTATGAGCAGCGTATTATATTTCCGATACATGATGCGCTGGGTCGTCCATGTGGGTTGGGAGGCCGTATTTTTATTGAAGATGATAATCGTGCCAAATATTATAATTCACAAGATCACCCTTATTTTTCAAAAGGAAGTCTTTTGTATGGTTTTCATCATGCAAAAAAACATATCCAAGACACATCAAAAGTTTATTTGGTTGAGGGGTATCTTGATTGCATCGCTCTTAGCCAGGCGGGATTTTATCAGACTGTAGCCACGCTTGGAACAGCCTGCACGGCAGAACAGATCAAAAATATCGCACGTTATGCACATACACTTTACACTGTATATGATGGTGACGCCGCTGGCCAAAAAGCTGCACTTAAACTTACACAACTGTGCTGGGACGTTGATCTTGAGCCTTATGTTATTCCGCTACCGCCAACAGAGGACCCTTGTTCCTTGGTTGCTCAGGGTGGCGATCTTACGGCATTAATCGAAAAAGCTGTTACCATTTTTGAATATTTTATACAAAAAACGGCTGAGCCTGGCACGCACGAATTAAGCTTGCATGAACGAATGGCCCGTATTAAATCCATAACTGATCTTATTGGCATGATACGTGATCCAATAAAACAGGAATTTTTACTTCAAAAAGCTGCGGCGGCGTGCACTATTTCACTCGATGTTTTAAAAAAAGGGCTTGCCCGCAATCAAGGGTCAGAACCTTCTGATGTAAACCCTATTTTTGTTCAAAATTCATCTATTAATAAACAAATAGAAATTAGCGAATTGGAGAAAAAAATATTTTCTGCTATAATAAGTAAAAAGTATCTATTGGCCCCAGAAGAGTATGCGTTTTTGAAGCTTGCGTTTTCTCCTTATTTATTTCTGATTATCGATCGGCTACAAGATTTTGTGCGTGATCAAAGGCCTTTTTCGCTCGTTGATTTGTGTCCTGATGATCAGCGCGATGCGATTATTGCGCTTTTAATGGAAGATGAGGTTCAAGGGCAGGGCCCTGCATTAGCAGAACTTTTTTTACAGTTTTATAAAAAACAATGGAAAACAATAGTAAATGGTGTCAAAATTAAGATAGCGCGGGCTCAAAAATTAAATCAGCATGACCAGCAGAAGGTTATACTTGCTCAATTTCAGAGCCTCAAGCAAAAATTATTTGTGAAAGATGAAATATGACAGTACGAAAAAATACAGCAAAAAAAGAAGATATCTCGGTGAAAGGTGCTGAAAAAAAAACAAAATCAGCGTCATCATTAACAGCGGCTAAAAAAAATTCGCCTAAAGTAACAAAGGATATTTTGGCAGTTGCAGGCCGCGAACTTGACCTTAAACAGGAGCTTATAGAAGGGCTTCTTGATAAGGGAAAGCGGACTAATGTTTTAACCTATGAAGAGGTGATGGATTTTGCTGAAACAAATAATTTTACTGAACAGGAAATAAGTGATTTGCTCAAAACAATTGAGCGTGAAAATATTGAATTAGCTATGCATGATGCTCTTGAAGCGGGCTCGGATATAGAAGAATTTATTCAAGAAGATACAACTGAGGGGCGTAAGTTTACCGGTGATATTGAAAGCACGCTCGATTTTACTGAAGAAGATGAAGAAGATTCTGAATCTGAAGATGATGCGGAAAGCGATGAAAGTATTAGAGAAACGGCTGAATCAAGTTATATGCCTGACGGGGTCAAATGTTATTTACGTGATATTGGTAAAATTCCGCTCTTAAATAAAAAAACAGAAATTGTTATCGCAGAACAGATTGCTACCTGTAAAAATGACAGCATTGAAGCCCTTTCCAAGTTTCCTTTTATTCATAAAGAGCTTGTTTTAATTGGTGAAAAATTGAGCAAGGATAGCTCAACGCTGAAAGATATTATTCAATTTTCTGAATTTGGTGAAGAAAATTTACCTAAATATGAGGAAGAAAAAGAGAGTCTCCTTAAAAAAATAGGCGAAATTTCTGAGCTTATCGCTAATGAAGAAAAAATTTACCATAGTTATCGGGGCAGGCTCGAGACGGATGCTCAAAAGCGGGCAATGCTTTCGGAGATTAAGAAAAACAAAGATGAAATTAGCAAAAAAATCCAGACTATTAAGTTTTCCAATAAACTGATTCGACGTTTGATTAAACGCGTTGAAAAATCGCTTAATAAGATAGATGAAAAAAATGCTCTTATTGCAAGTTCAAAGCAAGAAATTTCGCAGTTGCTTGACCAAAAAGGACCTCAAGATGCTGAGCAAAAAGAGTATTTGGTTGAGCTTGAGTCTACTGTGCGCGCTTCCCAGAAAAGCATGAAAAAGATTGAGCATGAGGTGGGCTTGCCATATGACAAAATTGTGCAATTGTTTAAAAAATTGACTGACTGTCAAACAAAAGATAAGCGCGCAAAAGACAATTTGGCTTTGGCAAACCTGCGTTTAGTTGTTAATATCGCGAAAAAATATGTTAATCGGGGGCTGCATTTTCTTGATCTTATTCAAGAGGGAAACATAGGGTTGACCAAGGCGGTTGAAAAATTTGAATTTGAGCGTGGGTATAAATTTTCAACGTATGCTACCTGGTGGATACGCCAGGCAATAACTCGTGCAATAGCTGACCAGTCACGTACAATTCGTGTTCCAGTACATATGGTTGAGACGCTTAATAAAATAAATAAAATCAAGCGTACTTTTATCCAAGAACATGGCCGTGAGCCTTCTCATGCGGAACTATCTAAAGAATTGAACATTGATGAGAAAAAAATAAAAAATATTATAAAGATATCAAAAGAGCCTATATCGCTTGAAACGCCTGTGGGTGACAGTGAAGATGCGTCGATCAAAGATTTTATTGAAAATGAGAATGATTTTTCTCCTGCCGATACGGTAGCAAACAGTGACTTGAAAGAACGGGTACGAGAAGTGCTTAAGTCGCTCACGCCCCGCGAAGAAAAAGTTCTTAAAATGCGTTTTGGTATAGATGTTGCTTCTGAGCATACGCTTGAAGAAGTCGGTAAAGATTTTGGGGTTACTCGTGAACGGGTGCGTCAAATAGAAGTTAAGGCTTTACGTAAGCTTCGTCATCCATCGCGTAGTAAATCTTTACAGACATTTTTTGATAAAGAATATGAAATTTCTGTTGAAGAAGAGATCGACAACGACGTTGATGATGAATAAAAAAAGTTATGAGTAAAATATTAAAGAAAGGTTAATAAAATATATGGGGCCCCTTGAAAGTAGTATGTATACTCAAGTGTTGCTATTTATAGTTTCGCTTGCACTTTGTGCACTCTATTCGTTTTTGGAAACAACTATTACAGCGATGCGGCTTTTTAAGCTTAAAGAGATATCGCAATCAACGACTGGGTATAAATCATTACTTGCCACGCTTGAAACACAGCCCCATCGGATATTTTCTGCTATACTTATTGCAAGTTGCCTTGCAAACGTTGCCGCTGCCAATGCTGGTTCGGCAATAACCCAGTACTTTTTTGCAGGATGGCCAGCTTCATATATTATTGATATTCTTTTTACATCAGCGGCCATTTTAATTTTTGGTGATGTGATTCCGAAAAATGTCGCTAAAGCGCTTGGGGATAAGGTCTTTCCTTATACGTTAGGCATTACAGCACTTACCTATTATCCGCTTTCATTTTTTGTCAATATTCTTGTTGGCCTTTCAGATTTTGTTGTGGCTAAATTTGGGGAAAAGGCTAATGTTCAATCTGAAGGGATAACGTCTGAAAAAGAGGTACAGTTTCTTATCGATTATATTTATGAAAATGGCTTAATGGAGCCTGACAAGACGGCGATGTTACGCAGTATTTTTAAGCTGGGAACAACGGGTGTGCGTGAGATCATGATCCCCTCAACCAATGTTATTTCTATATCATCTGAAACAACACAAAAGGACGCTTTAGAGAAGTTTAAAAAATATCAATTTTCACGATTCCCTGTCTATGAAGGAAGCGTGGACAATGTTATTGGCATGCTTCATTTAAAAGATCTTTTTGTAGCATTTTTGCATAATGAGGACCGAGCGATAAAAAATATTGTCAGGCCAATACTTTTTATTCCTGAAAGCATCAAGGTTAATCAGCTTTTAAAAGAATTTAAGCAGCAGCATATGCATATAGCCATGGTGCTTAATGAGCATGGAAGCATTATCGGTATTGTAACGCTTGAGGATGTGCTTGAAGAAATTGTTGGTGAAATTCGTGATGAATATGAAGAAATTAATGAAAAAATCGCGGCGCTTAAGCATGACAGTTGGTTGGTAGATGCAAGTATCGAGCTTGATAAGTTAGCTGCCTATTTTAACATTACCTTTGAAACAGAAGATGCGATAACACTGAGTGGTTTTTTGATCGAAAGGTTTCAGCGGCTTGCCAAGAAGGGCGACAGGCTTACATACAAGGGCTATCATTTCCAGATTCAGCAGGCAAGTCAAAAACGAATATTACAGGTGTTAATTTTTGCACAAGCAATCCCTGAGGTGGTAGAAAGTACTGATTAATCCTATTTTGGGGATTAAAAAATGGTACAACTAAAGCCGGTATTGGTTTCGCTATGTTTTGTTGAATTTCGTAAGAGAATAATCACTCGTGCAAAAAGGCTTTATCTGCTATCATTATTAATATGAAGCAGTTTCTTTTTAACACTATTTTTTTCATAAAACGCTTTTTTATCTATGCAGGTCCTGCCTATTTAGTCGCAGTTGGTTACATGGATCCAGGCAATTGGGTAACAGATCTTGCAGGTGGTTCACGCTTTAACTATAGCCTTCTTTCTATTATTTTATTGTCAAACTTCATGGCTATTATTTTGCAATATTGTGCTTTGAAGCTCGGTATTGTGACGGGTAAAGATTTAGCTCGTGCGTGCAGGGATTATTATCCGTCTTTTATTTCAAGAGGTCTTTGGATTTTAGCAGAATTTGCCGTTATCGCAACAGATATAGCTGAAGTGATCGGCTCAGCTTTGGGACTATATCTTTTGTGCGGTATTCCTCTGATTTTTGGGGTTGTGATAACTATTGCAGATGTCTTGTTTCTGCTTGCTTTTGGGCAACGGAGCATGCGTAGCATTGAGTTACTTGTGACCTTTCTTGTTGGGGCTCTTATGGCGTGCTTTGGTATTATTATCTATCTTTCACGCCCCGATTGGTATGCGGTTTTTAATGGCTTTATACCGACGGTGAATATCCTTTCTGATCCTGATATGCTCTATTTGGCTATCGGTATTATAGGTGCAACGGTTATGCCTCATAATCTTTATCTGCATTCATATTTAGTAAAGCGTTCTGCATCTAAAAATGATGAACAAAAGAGCGACTCGATATTTTATTCGGCTATCGATTTATGTGTAGCACTTTCTTTTGCTTTTTTGGTTAATGCAGCAATTCTTATTGTAGCTGCATCCGTTTTTTATAAAAAACAGATATACGTTGTTGAGATTCAAGAGGCATACAATCTTTTTACGCCACTTTTACAAACTCCCGTTGCCGGCTTTGTGTTTGCACTAGCGCTTTTGATCGCAGGTCAAAATTCGACATTAACTGGTACATTAGC
>JAJZMR010000045.1 GCA_021847535.1 bacterium | reverse complement strand
CCGCAGCCGGGGCAGGGTATATTGGTTATAAAGCCTGGCATATCTATACAGGCTACATGCAAGACCGATTATTTCAACAGGCATATGAACTCCTCAGGCAGGCAGATTTTTGGGGCAATAATGGCCAGTCTATTTCTGTTGGCAGGCAGCTGATTGAGATTATGGACGGCCTTGCCGCCCAGGGATATAAGCCTGCATTATATTTTCAAGCAGAGCACCCGTGGCTGTTTGTTGATGGAATCGTTTCTCACTATCAACCGTCGATAACGCCGGCCATCTTTTATAGCCGTTATGCTGATTACAGTATAGAATGTTATCTGCGCTTGGCACATTTAGGGGACCGCGAAGGTTATTTTTCTGCAGGCGTTATGGGGATATGTAAATTATATATTCATCAATCACAAGGGGTTGCCTATCAGCAGATTGCACCGGAAGTAAAAGAGTACTTAGGGTATCTTGATAGGGCTGCATGCAGTGGCCACGCAGGCGCCGTGCAAGAACTTGTTCGTGTTTATCAAGAGGGGGTTCTGGTGCCTTATAACCAACGAATGGTGGTTGAATTACCGGGCTATTACCATGGCATGTGGAAGATATATGCTGACAATCTCTACCCTATTGCTCAGGTTAAAGTCTGGTTGTATAAAAAATATTATGGTTTTTAGGCCTATCAGCAGCCCGGCGGCACATCTTTGCTTTCGCCCAAAGATTTGATAAATGCGTCTGCAGCTCGAATTCATTTTATAAGAGTGAACGACACGTTAACGCCCAAATGTCCGTTTTCGGCCATAGAACTCCTGGACAGTTTTTGTGAGCATATCGGCGGTAATTTCTGGCCAAAAGCATGGCAAAAAAGCAAGTTCTGCATATGCGGCGTCCCATGTGAGGAAATTGCTTAAGCGTTGATCTCCAGCTGTCCTTACGATCAAATCGGGCGCAGGGGTCTGATGTGTCCACAGCTGCTTTTTTATAAATTCGGGAGTGATCTCATCATCCTTAATTTTCCCCTGTGCGTAGTCGGCAGCAATTTTTTTACACGCCGCAGTAATTTCTTGCTGGCCACCGTAACAAAAAAGGAGCTGTACATGCAGCTTGTCACCGTTTCTTGTTTTATTTTCAACTTTTTCAATAAGGGGCTTTATTTTTTCAGGGAAAAGTTCCTGATCGCCAATAAACGATATTTTCACGCCTTTGCTAAAAACATCTTCAAGTTCTTGATCAGAAATCTGCTGCGCTAAAATGTCAAAAAGATATGAAAGTTCTTCTTGCGGACGATTAAAGTTTTCAAGTGAAAAAACATATAATGTGAGGAAAGGGATATTATTTTTTATGCAAAATTCAACAGCTGTCTTAACTGGTTCAATTCCTTTTTTATGGCCGATCCATGGCTTGTAGCCATGTTGGCGTGCCCAACGACGGTTACCATCCATAATAATTCCCAAATGGCGTAATGGTATTGTCAGGGGCATTGTGGGCTGAGATAGTTCTTGCTTTACCGGTTGGGTATTAAACCACCACAGAACGTTAATACCTGTTATACAAAGGCAGAAAATAATAATGCGTATAGGGGTTATCATACGTTAACTAAGCAAAAATAAGACGTAAAAATGGTGATGCAGAGCATTTTTTTATTACACGTGTGAGGGTATAAAGCGTCGTTATGGCAAGTGCATGGGCGAATCGTTCAAAAAAAACGAGTGGAATCAGGCCGATCCAGAATGTAGAAATTGTCGGAAAGCTATAAATAAAAAGCACCGACCCGACTGCATGCATAGTCAATGAGCTTGCCAGTGCCGCAAGAAAGGTTGACCTATGCGGCATCAAGGGGAAAAGGCAGGGGAAAATCCAATATAGAGTATAGAGCGATGCCTTGCTGCCAACAGGATTCATGATAAAAAGGGCCATACAGGCTAATGGCACGGTTACTTGAAATGTTTTGGCGGCATAGTGCGTTTTGCCCGTTAATATCTCGTGATATGCTTTAAAATATAAGCTCCCCATAAGTGAGGGTAATCCATAACAAAGGGCGTAGAGTGTTGCAGGTGCACCGATGCAGGCAATGGCTATGATGCGCAGAAAAAATGGCATGGCAACTATTGTCCATGAAAGGTATGGGCCTGCAACAGGCAAAAAGAGCGTTGTATAGAGTCCTGCTTTTAATGTTTTGAAAAGTTGTATCAAAACGGAAAGAGAAATTGTTTTATATAATCCGCGTAGTAAGCTATTCATGAATATCCTTGTAAAAACTTTTTATATTTGAGCCTGAGCTGCTTGAGTTTTCTGGCTTAACAAGTTTGATTAGTTTTACCACATTTATCACCTTTCGAAAAGGGGCAGGTATGAAAAAAAGAATATCATGTAACGCGATTATTTTTGATATGGATGGAACGATTGTCG
This sequence comes from bacterium, assembly GCA_021847535.1. GTDB lineage: Bacteria > Babelota > Babeliae > Babelales > Babelaceae > BOG-1370. Next base: position 13,276 of record JAJZMR010000045.1, on the reverse strand, counting down.
ATACGAATGTTATTTGGGACACCGCAACGCAACGGCTCCTTATGGCAAAGGGTGTTGATTACACCCCTGCGATCCATAAAGCGGTACGGACCATGTTAATGGGAGGTGCTGGAGGCCTGCGTCATGGATGTGCATTACTTAAGCAGATGTTCGATTTATCTGATACTGCCGAAGCACTTGCACAAGAAAAAAAACAATATGCCCATGAAGAATATGCACGAGGCATCAAATTTATCGACGGATTTGTTGATTTTCACTCAAAAATAGCCCATTTGCCCACGGGTATTGCAACCAATGCTGATAATCACACCCTCCTTTTAACCAATAAAGCACTTAATCTGGAGCGCTTTTTTGGTAAACATATGTATGGCATTTCGCACGTTAATCATTTGGGTAAACCACATCCTGCAATTTTTTTACATGTTGCACAGCAACTTGGCCAGGAACCGGCGCGATGCGTAGTCATAGAAGATTCAGAAACTGGCATTAAGGCAGCACGGGCTGCAGGGATTTTCTGTATCGGTATTAATACCCATAGAAATCGAGATTTGGTTGCATTAGCAGATATTGTCGTTGACCATTATGATGAAATCGATTTTTTAGATTGTGAGTAATTTGACTCCTTGTTTTTATTCTATTAGAATATATCGAATAGAGCTTCTTGGGGGGTCATCAAATGGTATTGGAATTAATATGAAAAAAATCTTTGTGGGGATCCTGCTTATGTCTCAATTTTTACATGGAGTTGCGCCATCAAATAAGGAGCAGATAGTTATTGCTTTGGATTTGCATGGTGTCGTTTTTGATTTTTCTTATCAAAAATTTGTTCGTGCGACATTAGATTTTTTGAAAAAAGATTTTTTACATACGGTGAGCTTGATGAATCCTTTTTGTGCTTATCGAATTATTACTATTCTCAATAAAAGCTCATGGACTGCAGAAAATGTTTATAGGGAGTTAACACGGTATTATCCAAAGCTTGCTGATAGGCATGGAGAATTTTTGCAGCTTTGTAACGCATATGAATTAAACGTGGCGATGCATGAATTGATTAGCGATCTTAAAAAACAGGGGTATCGTATCGCGGTATGTTCTAATATAGGTGAGCAGGCCTATCACAGGTTTGTTCAGGAGTATCCCCAATTTTTTGAACATTGTGAGGTAGCCAAGGTTTCTGCCGGTCACGAAGCATATATGCGTAAGCCGGCCCCAAATTTTTTTATCAATTTTAAACAGATGTGTCATGAAAAGTTTGGACATGATGATCTCTATATTGTTTTTGCAGATGATAAAAATAAAAATATTAAAAGTGCAGAAAAATATGGTATTAAAAAAGGCCATGTGTTTAAAAATGCTGCACAGTTTAAAAAATTTCTTATCAAAGAAATTGGCTTTCAGCCATCAGAACCTCCATCTGGGATAGCAATTTACCATGAATAAACGTTTGCCTTACAAAGATCATAATCGTTTTTACAATTATCCAGGTGAGGTGATAAAGGGATTTTTTTGGCGGTCACTTTATATGTATATCACTTCGTATGCTCAACGTGCCGCAGCGGTGCGCTTAGCAAAAAAACGGGATGTCCCTTATATATTTGAGGCTGTTGACCATATAACGTGGATAGGTCATGCAAGTTTTTTAATATCATTGTCTGGCTTTACCATTTTGACCGACCCGATATTTGGTGACCTTACCTTTTTATTGCAGCGTTTAAGTGAGCCGGGGATCCCTTTTGCTCAGTTGCCTCATATTGATATCGTACTGCTTTCTCATAATCATCGTGATCATATGGATAGTGCAACATTACATGCTTTGTATAAAAAAACAACGTGCCATTTTTATGTTCCACAGGGTGATAAAAAATGGTTTGATTCACGGGGTATGGGTGACCGGGTAACTGAATGTATGTGGTGGCAAGAGTTTATGCATGGCCCCCTTAAGCTCGTTTTTTTGCCGGCACATCATTGGTCGCAACGGGGATTTTTTGATCGGAATAAATCGCTTTGGGGTAGCTGGATGATTCAAGATTCACTGTATTTTGCCGGCGACACGGCATATGCAGATCATTTCAAAGAGATTGCAGAACAGTTCCCTGCAATCGATGTAGCCCTTTTACCTATTGGCCCATGTGAGCCGCGCTCGTGGATGCGTGAGTCGCATATGGATGCGCATGATGCCGGAAAGGCATTTTTAGATTTAAAGGCTCAAATTTTTATACCGATGCATTGGGGTACTTACGGCTTTGGTATTGACGACCTCATGCTGCCGATTGTGCGGCTTAACCATTGGTGGAATGAACAGAACATCCATAAAACGGAACGAATTCTCGACGTTTTGACCTTTGGACAGTCGCATATTTTGCATCGTTTTTCACAGGTTGCTCCTTTTATTGCAGAAAAGCGTGGGTACGCGGTACGTTAATAAAAACCATAAAGGCTTTTGGTGTATGCAACATATTGATCTTATTGTTCAGGGAACTTTGGTTCCCATGCAAGGCAAAGACATTTTAGAAGATGGTGCTATTGCCATTCATCAGGGTATTATTAAAGCGTTGGGACCGTCGGCCGCTATAATGGCGACTTATTCTGCGCAGACCACGCTTGCTGCACAAGATAGTTTTGTGTTGCCTGGTTTTGTTAATGGCCATACGCATGTCGGAATGTCTTTTTTACGCGGTGTTGCAGATGATGCACAAGATCTTCAAAGTTGGTTGCAAGACTATATATTCCCTCTAGAGAAAAAATTTTTAAGTGAGGACTTTGTCTATTGGTCGACGACTCTTGCCTGTTATGAAATGATTCAGTCTGGCGTTACTACCTTTGCAGATATGTATTTTTTTGAATATGCTGCTGCCCAAGCTGTTGCTCATGCGGGTATGCGGGCAATTTTAGGGGAGACTATTTTTATTATGCGTGATCTTGTCTATGCGCAAGAATTTTGTAACGCCCTGAAAGGGTATAGCCCACTCATTACCGCTGCCGTTGCGCCCCATTCCCTTTATAGCTGCGACGCTCAAACGCTTATGCAAGCACATGATTTTTCCCATACCCACGATGTACCCTTTATTATCCATGTCGCAGAACAAAAAAATGAAATTTTGACGCTGCGTAAAAAAACGGGTTTGAGCCCGTCAGAATATATGCAGTCGTTGGTGCTTTTATCGCCGCGCGTTATTATCGCTCATGGAGTACATTTTTCAGATGCGGATCTGGCAATTGTTGGCAAATCGGGAGCTTCTATCATCTACAATCCAACGAGTAATATGAAGCTTGGCTCGGGTATTGCTCGTGTGAAATCAATGCAGGAGCATGGTATTGCTGTTGGCCTTGGTACTGATGGCACGGCAAGTAATAATGCGTTGGATGCCTTTGCAGAAATGAAAACAGGTGCGTTACTGCAAGACCTGTGTGTTGAAGATTATTGTAAACCGCTGACGCCTTTTGAGGTGGTAAAACTTGCTACCATTGATGGTGCTCGCGCTTTAAAGATGGATCATAAGATAGGGTCATTACAGGTAGGTAAGGCAGCTGATATGATTATCATGAACCGGCAAGATTTTGCGCAGCTGCCTTCGTATGATGTTTACTCTCAAATTGTTTATGCAAGTAAATCAACCGATGTACAGACGGTGATTATTGATGGCAAAATTGTGATGCATAAGCGGCGCATGGTTACGCTTTTTGATAAGGTCGCACAGCTTCGCGAGCGGATTGCCCATTATCAAAAAGCGATTAAAAATATTTAGTTATTTATTTTGTAATTTTTAATAGCCTGGCCGCTTGGGCGTTTCCTACTTCTTGCAAAACATCAAAAGGAGTTTGGCCTCTGTTGTTTTTGATAGTACGATTTGCCCCCGCCTCTAACAGTCTGTTTAATGTGTCAAGGGTAATTTGATATTTAAAAAATTCCGGTGAGTTCTCCAGTCTATAAAAACTTTTAAATCGTGCTGCTATGTGCAGTGGGGTATCACCATTGATATTTTGTATATCTACCTTTACGTTCGGAGCTTTTAGGAGTATATCAAGAGCGGTTTTTGTCCCTGTTTTTAAAGAACCGTGTGGGCTTTTTGCAATCTAGTGCAAGGCAGACTGGCCATCGGCACCCCACGCATCAGGTCGTACACCCATCTTAATGAGCTCTTCTATCTGAGGAATAAGTAATGCGGCATCGACTATATTGTCTGTTTCTGCAAATTTTTTTGCTGCTTCAACCAGCAGTATCGTTTCATGCGCCCAAGGTGTGGCAAAGTCAAGGTCGAAGTGCGACAAGTTCATAAAAAACCTCATGAGGGGTTTTAAAGTTTAAACATTTTCTTGGCCTATTGCTGAGAAGATTGTGAATCAATCGATTGACGTTTTCAACCTGGGGCTTCTGCCAAGGGGAATGTGGGTCACAGAAAAATGTTTTAACATCAAAGAAATCACGCAGTGCGCGGTGCTTTGCAAACTCAAGACCATTATCAAAAGAAACTGTTTTAACGAAATTTTTAGGGAAAGAGCCAACAGCATTCAATAAGCTTTTGCCGATTTCAAGAGCCTTCTTGGATTCATTTTTAATGATTTTAATGTAACGACTCTTTTTTTCAATAACAACTGATAGATTGATTGACTCGCCTTGCTTTAACCCATCCACAACCTGACTTGTAGACCGGTGGCGCTTCAGCTGCACTGCCACATCATCCACTCTTTTACCTTCCTGCCTCATTACGTACAAGCTCTTTCTTTCTTCAAACTTAATTTGATTGTATACTTTCATAGCGACACCTTCTTATATCACCGTTAATTATAACGGATTTGGTGTCGCACTTCATTTTAGAACTTTCCGATACTTATTATTTTTTTCATGCAAAAATCTCCTTAATCATGGGGCCCTACGCATGGGGCCCCGGTTAAAAAATTATTTGTTAATCAAGTTCTTCGGGTGAGATAAAGTGTGAAAAACTTTCTTCTGTTACCTGTTTAGGATTTTGACGTGCTAATTCTTTACTGCCTTCTATCTGTTTTCTAGCAGGGTATTCTATCTCTTGTGGAGCAAATTTAGGATTATAAAGTACTAATTCTTTACTGCCTTCTATCTGTTTTCTAGCAGGGTATTCTATCTCTTGTGGAGCAGTTTTAGGATTATAAAGTACTAATTCTTTACTGCCGGCTATCTGTTTTCTAGCAGGGTATTCTATCTCTTGTGGAGCAGTTTTAGGATTATAAAGTACTAATTCTTTACTTTCTTCCAACTGTTTTTCAGTAGGGTATTCTGCCTGTTTTTCAGCAGGATACTCTATCTGTTTACTAGCAGGGTATTCTATCTGTTGTGGCGCAGTTTTAGGCTTATAAGGGCCCAATCCTTTACTCGTAGGGACAACTTGAGTGGTGGCTTTGGTCACATCGCATTGACAGATAGAATCTTTACCCCAGCTACTTACAGGGGTCCACCAATGCTTAGTAAATTTTCCACCAGCCCTTTGACAAACCCCTGGGCATACGGTTTGGGCATGAACATCACTCATGATAGGACCAGCTGATATAGAAACGGCTTCGCCCGCTATGTTTGATATCACGAGAATACAGGGCAAGAGATTGATTATTTTTTTCATAGAAACTCCTTTTTTTATTTTAACATCTGCCTCTACATTATTATACTATTTATTATAATGAGAAAATATTCAATTATGCAATGTTTTTATAAAATCAGTATCGATCAGGTAGGCCAGGCAGGCGTTGATAGTTTGAGCGGACCGTTTCAGGAGATCAGTTTCATTGGCAGAAAGGGGAAGCTGGATGCTCCTTTCAATGCCTTCTTTACCGATAATGACCGGTGAGCTCATGCAGATATTAAATTCTGTATTGTAAATCGAAAGGGGAATTGTTTTTTTTTCGTCGTGTATAAGAGCTTTGCATATGTCCTTTATGCAGACAGCGATACCGTAATAGGTCGCGCATTTAAGGTCGATAATGGTATATGCCCGTTGGATAGCTTCGTTTTGTAATATCTGTATCGTTCTGGCAGATAGATTATAATGTTCAGGAATATGTGCACATGCGCTGTCGCCATGCTCACCGAGCATAAAAAGATCATTTGGTAATGTTGGTAGCTTAAGATGATCTTTAACTGCGATACGGAGCCGCTGCGTATCAAGCCAGGTTCCGGTGCCAAAGATACGTTTTTTATCAAGGGGCAGAAGCTTTTGAGCAAGGTATGTGAGTGGGTCAAGCGGATTGGTGACAATGATAACAGTGGCTTCAGGTGAGATATCTGCAAGTTCGCAACAGATCTCACGAATGACTTGTGCATTCACTGCAAGGAGTTCGTCTCGCGATTGGCCGGGGTATTGCGGCTTGCCGGCGCAAATAATGACAATGTCAGCGGCACAGGCATCAGCGTAGGAGCCTTGGCTTATGAGAGTGGTCGGGTTAAAGGCAGCAGCGTCTTGCAGATCCATGACCTGGCCAGCGCAGCGTTCATGGCATTGATCAATCAGAACAAGTTCATGAAAAAGTCTACTCTGTAGTAAAGTAAAGGCAGTCGATGCCCCGACATTGCCGATACCGATGATTGCTCCCTTTTTTTGTTTCATAGCTAATCAATCTCTTGATATTATTTTTTTATCATAAATATATCTTTATTTTTGTTTATATTTTTTTATGAGTTTAAGCATATGATTATATTTTAAACCAATAAAATTAACTATAGCAATGATATTTTAAAAAATAATTACTGTGGCCGACACGATGAAGAGAATTTTTGTAAGATCAGGAGTAAAAATTTTTAGTTAAATAAGCGCGGCCTGAATCCCCAAATACCATGACCAGTACATCGTTTTTGGTTAATGTTGGCGCAATTTGGGCTGCGGCATAAGCAACTGCCCCACTTGATGGGCCAATAAGAAAGCCATAGTGACGAGCCATTGTTTTAAGCATGGCGATTGCGTTATCATCACTTGCTAGAATAAAATCATCAATTGTCTGAGTATCCAGTAGCGGGGTATCGTAATCGACACCAATTCCTTCTAATTTGTAGGGTTGCGGATTTTTGTCCGTCGATCGATAAGAGTTGGGTACATCAACGGCGATTACCTTGATTTTGTTATTCTGTTCTTTAAGATATTTTCCGGCGCCACTTACCGTTCCGCCACTTCCTGCCGCTGCACAATAATGGGTAACGGTCCCTTCTGTTTGGTGCCAAATTTCAGGCCCGAGCATTGCATAATGGGCACCGGCGTTTGTCGGGTTAAAGTATTGGTTGAGCATGAATGAATTAGGGGTTGCGCGATGAATTTCAAGCGCTTTGGTGTGATAACTTTCTGGCTCTTGTAGATGAAGTGTTGGTTTGCAGCGAATTAATTGTGCGCCGTATGCCTGTAAGGTCTTTTGTTTTTCTTCGCTTATTTTTTCTGAAACGGTAATAATGACCTTATAGCCCTTCATTGCCCCGATCATAGCCGTTGCTATACCTTGATTTCCCGAAGATGCTTCAATAAGCGTGCCGCCCGGCTTGAGCAGGCCTAAGCGCTCTGCTTCTTGGATCATAAAAAGCGCTGCGCGGTCCTTAATGCTGCCACCAGGGTTGAGGTATTCAAGTTTTGCATATATTTTTGCTGGAGAATCAAATGGCACCCGAACAAGCGGTGTGTTGCCGATGGCTTGTAAAAGGTTTTTATAACATTTCATAGTACAATTGAGCTGAAGATACAGAGTGATGACTCATTTTTATAGTTAGTATACGCTTTTATTGCAGCTGTTGATAGAGTGTTTCATGTCTTTTTATCATTTCTTGGCGGGTAAACGCCTGGAGATTGTCAGGGTAATGGGCGAGTGTGGCGTATAAAATATCATCCTGTGCAAGTAAAAGTATCCCTTGTGCTAATTGTTGCCAGTGTTTTTGAGGATACACTAAACCATTAACTCCATGAAAAATAATATCGCTAATACCGCCGGTGTTATAAGTGACTATGGGGAGCTTTAACAGGCGCGCTTCAATAAGTGCGCAAGGGAGCCCTTCCCATAAAGAACTGAGCGCAAAAAGATGCCAATGTTGCATAATATCAGCGACTTTTAATTGCCAGCCATGGAGCGTGATAACATCACTCAAGTCATGGTGACGGATAAATGCTTCAAGCGCAGGCCGCTGTTGGCCATCCCCTATAACTTCCAAACGGAGTTGTGGATTTGCGCGATAGGCAATTTCAAACGCTTTTAATAAGTCTAAAAGATTTTTTTGAGGTTTAAAGCAGCTGATCGTGCCCACAATAAAGGGGGCATTATGGTTCAGTGGTGATTTTTTGACCGGCATGAGATTGGTAAAAAGGTGGTCGTCGATGGCAGCACGAATAATATTTTTTTTGTTACTGACCAAAGGAAATAATCGCGAGGCTGTTGCGGCATCAGCCTCACTGACAAAAATAAAAGCGGTAGTAATAAGACTGGTCAAAACTTCTGGAATATAAAGTGCGGTCCAGGTAAACCATGATTGAAAATTATGGAAAGCAAACCCATGAACGGTATGTATAATTTTTTTTATGCCGACAAGTCGCGCTGCCCACCGGCCGACAATACCTGCCTTGGTGCTGTGGGTATGGACGATGATATCAGTGTATTTTTTTTTCAAGGCGCGTAATTCGCGCATAAGGGTAAAAAAGTTTTTTATTTCCTGGAAAATGGCCCAAAAACGTACTTCTCTGGTCATAGAAGGAAGGAGGTGCGCTTTTGGATTACTTTTTACTTGAGGAACTAATGTTCCTTCTGCGCTGGTAATAAGATGTGTTGTATATCCCTGCTGTTCAATATCATTAAAAAGTGCAAGGCAAATTTTTTGAGCACCACCTAATTCTAACTTGGTGATGATATAGACAACTGCCGTTTTATTTTCTTTATGCATAGATAACCTTTCTCATTTTTTTCAAAAGGTTAACGCGCAATTGCAAGCAAAGCAAGCACCAATTCAAGAAATAACATGTGCCTGCGCAATGAGCTAAAAATCTGCGTATCGGCCGAGCACGAGGCTGCATATTTTTACGATTGAATTTTACCGACGTTAATGATAAAATTCCATCGTAAATATATCTAAGTAGGTGTAGCGATAATGAAGAATAAAGATTTTTTTGAACGGCTTGAGCCGGAAGATTTAAAAAAAATTAAAAAATCCCCACAACCTCTTTTTATTCACCCCATGCTTGCTACATTAACCGAAGACTATTTTTCAAGCGCGCAATGGATATATGAACATAAATTTGATGGTGTTCGCTGCATAGCGGTTAAAAAAAATGGCATTGTCAGGCTTATGTCTCGCAATGAACGGTTGATGAATGATGAATATCCTGAGCTTGTCCATGCTTTACAAGCGCAGCAGGCGGATAATTTTATTATCGATGGCGAAATTGTTGCGCTCGATGCTCACGGGGTTTCAGATTTTCAACTTTTGCAGTCGCGTATCAATTTACATGATCTTGCCCGTATCCACCTGCATGAAAACGTGACACCGGTCTACTACCATATCTTTGATGCCCTTTATCTGCATGGTCATGATATTACGGCCCTTGGGTTGCTTGTGCGCAAAGAACTCTTAAAAAAAATTCTTATTTACAACAATCTGCTTATTTATACGGATTATCGTTCGCCTGACGGCCTTATCTATTTCAAGCAGGCTTGTAAGAATAGATGGGAGGGCCTGATAGCCAAGCAGATACATAGTTCCTATCAACAGGCCAGATCATCTGCATGGCTTAAATTTAAATGTTCTCTGGGGCAGGAACTTATTATTGTTGGATACACTGATCCTGGAGGTTCGCGGACTGATTTTGGAGCTTTGCTTGTTGGGTATTATCACAACGATAAGCTTATATTCGCGGGTAAGGTAGGCAGCGGCTTTTCTCGCGATACATTGGCAGTATTAGGCAAAAAATTACGTGCACGCATAGTACAAAAATGTCCTGTGGAAAATTATGATGGCCCTGTGCGTGGGGTGCATTGGGTACGGCCTGATCTTGTTGCTGATTTTAAATTTGCTCAGTGGACTAAGGGTAATAAATTGCGTGTTCCGCGTTATAAAGGGTTGCGGAAAGATAAATCAGCTCGACTTGTCGTAAAAGAAGATCGTTCTAGAAAGATATAATAAGAAGCGCGATAATAAGCCCATAAATTGCTGTTGTATCAATAAATGCTTGGCAAAAAATGCTGAAGCGGGCAAGTTTCGGGGCATGTTGTGGGTTTGCTGCAACGCCGGGCAATATCTTTGCTGATGCATATGCTGAAGCGATGCTGACAGGGATAGTGCAACCGCCTAAAGCTAATGCTGCGCATATAAGTGTGATTCCTTTTGAAATGGTTGTCACCTCAAGTTGCAAAAGTACGATTGTTGTTGCAAGGCCAAGCAAAAAGGGTGTCTCTATAATCGCTTGACTAATAAAGGTGCATGAAAAAAGTTGTCCGAATGATGCGCGATTTATTCTCAGGGATTTACTTGCATGTTTGATAAAGTAACTTAATCCGATACATGGTCCAATACTACAAAGTGCAAGCATGATTCCTGCAGCGCTTAACTGTAACGCTGCCGGCAGAGTCGTGATCTGTTTTGCTTGCATCGTGATAATAAATGCAAAAATGGCACAAAATATAACAGGCGTCTGCATGAGTGACTGCGTGACGAGCATAAAATTTAAAATTTGCTGAACTAAAAATGGTTGCCGAGCTGCCGATTGTAATGATTCTGCTATGCTTGCTGAACCTAAATAACTGATTAACACACAGGGAACTATAATAGCAGCGTAGACGGCAATGCGTACATAGATTTGCACAGGCGAGGTAATAGGGGAATAAAAAAGATAGATAGCCGCGCCGAGTGCTATTAATGCAACCGTTTCACTGAGTGCGATGCCGGTGAAAAAAATTTTTTTAATAGCGCGGTCATCGCCGGGTTGGCGGTCCGAAGCTTTGAGCGCTGCCTTACCTATGCGGGCTTGGCCTAAAGAACTGCTGAAAAAAGCAAAAGCGGCCAAAAATGCAGTGCCGCCATAATGAATCACGAGATCTAAAGTCATGGTCTGTCCTGTTGGGTAGTCGTGGTCGCTAATGCAAGATAGGTCGTTGTCAAAATGGTAAATACAAATGATTGGATAATACCTTCAAAAATACCAAAAAAAGCTAAAATAATAATATTCACGCCGCTTAACAGGCCAATTAATTGCCAATACCAGGTTGTCTTTGTAAGAGCATTCCAAAGCGAAAAAACGATCGATCCTGCCAAAATATTTCCAAAAAGACGAAATGACATTGAAAGAACACTGGAAAATTTGCTCATCAACTCGAGTGGAAAAAGGGCGATTGCGGCAACTGCGTTAAGAAGATATTGCATAATAATAAGCGGAAGTTTGATCCATGAAAAGGTACTGATACGTAAAGGCGTTTTGAAATATTCCCGTGCGTAGGCCATAAATCCATGATGGGCAAGGGATTCTTTTTGAATGTAAAAAAAAGAAACAAGAGCAAGTGCAAGGGCGGTATTGTAATTGGATGTCGGTTCTTCAAGCCCCAAAAGCATAAGCCAATTGCAGGTAAGTATGAAAATAAAAAGGCTCGATATCATAAAAAAATAGCGCTTTGGGCACTTTCCTTGCCATGACTGTTCGATAAAATTTACAAATTCTTGAGCGATGAGCAGATATGCCGTGTGCAGAAGGCTTTCAGGGTGTCTAAGCGCATAGTTGCCTATGAGAGAAAAAATGGTTAAGAGTGCTAAGACGAGCCAGGTTGTGAAAATAAGGTCTAATTGGATGGTTAAAAAGGGATGCTCAATGCCAAAGTATGAAAAAGGGTTCCAATACGTGTGATGAAAAAGATCGAATCCTGTCATGATATACTGCGAACACTAGTATAGTATAAAAAATATGTTTACTTCTGTTACTGAGTATAAAATGAAGTAGTAATAAGTGCAATAAAATAAGGGACCCGGTTATGACATACAGGCCCCTTATTAAAAAATTCATTAAAATTTCTTAATATCCTTAGATTGCCAATATTCATTGATAATACTGTGTGAACCAGTAATAACAATTAATCCGTGGCGATCATCAACTGATTTTTTTGCGTTTTCAAGTGCTTCTTCAAAGTTTTTGCAAGCTTTTGCTTTTATCTTCATCTTTTTCATATCAAGCGTCACTTGTTCAACGTCCCATGTTTTTTCTTCATGAACACCTTTAACGAGCTCTTTGATCGGGCATATAAAAAGCTGGCCCGATGTTTTTTTGAAGAAATAGCGGATCAATTTTACAAATTCTTGGTTGTGCAGTGTGTCTGCAGCTGCACCGATGATAAGGCTGAGCCCTTTAAGTGCGCGTTGATAATGAAGCAGTCTCACGCCGAGCAGTAGGTTTTTAAAGGCATCAATATTATGTGCATTATCAAGTAAAATAGTCGGTTTTTCTTTGTCTAAAATTTGGAACTTGCTGGGCAAGTCTGTGGTAACCTCTTTCCAGAATTGTTCAAGCGTCTTGAGCGGATTTAATTCGCGTTGGCGTTTTGCCTCGATAGTCGGTCTGCCACGTTGAATTTTTTGTTTTACCAGTAATCGTTCAGATTGAGGGATCTCCTTTTCTGGCATGCAATGTTCGATAAATGTCAAAGCGATACGTTCTGCAAGGGCAGCGCAACGGCCATGAAGTTGCTCAAATGGATAATTAAGCGCTACCACTTTTCTAATCGGCATAAGCCAATTACCCCCTTGTGTAAGGGTAAGCTGCTCCATTAGATGAAGCGTCGCTTTATTTTGATCACCTGAGGTTACATAGGTGCCTTTTTTAACGATACCCACAGCAGCATGGGTCATCGCTTCAAGCTGTAAGGCTGTTGTATGTATAGTCGATTCAGTGATTCGGGTAATAGCTGCAACCATGGCATGACAAATATTAACGGGGTTGTACAGCCCACCATTGTCAACTTCAAGAAGTGCAACATCAACTTTTTCTTGCTTAAAATAGATAAGCGCAATAAGAGCTAAAAGTTCCGAACTGTGCGCTTGTATCGAAGCCTGTTCTGCAACATTAATAACATCTTGTGCAATATCGGTAAATATTTTTTGAGATATACCGACATTATTAATAAAAAAACGCTCTTGATACGTGAGTACATGCGGTGCATAATAGGCCCCAACTTTGAGCCCTTCCGAACTTAAAAGCTTTGCTGCAAAATTGATCGTCAAGCTCTTCCCGTTAGATCCAGCAACCAAAATGGTACGCAGCGCTTTTGAAGGGTAGTGCATTTCTTGATCAAGCATTTTCATGCGCTCAAG
>JAJZMR010000096.1 GCA_021847535.1 bacterium | reverse complement strand
GGAATGCACAGGAAGAGGAATACAGCTCATTCATATATTGTGACAACCGTCGTCGCCTATTGTTTTAAACCGGCTAAGCCTTCAATTGCCGCTAAAGTATCAGCTCTTTTGCCCGCTTGATTATTTCAGAATTGGCGTTAGTATACGCAGTCAAGATGAACCAACCTGAAACGGTCGAATTATTGCTTGAGAGTGGAGCTGATATTAATCTCGCGGAGCATGGATGGACGCCATTGAAAGTTGCTGGATATAACGGATATGCAGATATAGCACGGATATTACGCAACAATAAAGCATATTGATAAATAACAGCTTATCTGAAAAATTAAATACACAGAGCGTCTTGATTTATCAGCTAAAAAGCGGGTGAAAAAGAAGACGCTCTATAAGCCCACTATCCGAGTCTTTGAGCGATGTGCACGTTAAATAGATAGATAAGTGAAAAATAGCAAAAATAGGCAATCAAGTAGCTTGCATAGGCCGCATGCATACCATAATGTGGCGCTAAAAAAAAGGTCAGCGCAAGATTAATTCCTGCAGCACAGGCAATACCAAGCAACAAGAGTCCACTTTTTTTTGCATATAACAACAATGATGTCGTGAAAAAGGTCCCCATAAGAAAGATATTTGCCAAAAAAATAAGATACGCCCCCAAGATAGCTCCATGGTACCCAACGGGTAAACAATGCAAGGCAATAGGTCTTGCAATAAGATAAAGTCCAGACCCGATAAAAAAAACAAGGGCCATACTACTCCACATAATTTTTTTATTATCATCCTCAATGCGACAAATGGATCCAAGCGAGGCTTGATTAAAAAGTTGCATAATTCTTGGAAGATATGCACCGCCAAGCGGATACAGGATAAGAAGATTAAAAAGCGGCGCGACATATTCAGCAATTGAATAAACAGCTACATCGGCTAAGCTCGCCTGCGCAGACAGCACCCACCGGTTTCCACTTGCCAACAAAAGCCCGGCAAGCACGGTCGGCATTAATGGCGCACTTGCCTGCAGAATCGCTCTACTTTTGCCCAATGCCCGTCCCCCATCAAAAAAAGATACCATATGACGAGCACGATACATAGTAAATGCATAAAGACAAAGTATTATAGAGGCGATAAGCTGGATAACGACCACCGCCTCTACACCATACGAGCAATAAAAAATGGCAATTATACTGCCTCCTGTTACAAAGAGCGCCATTATCGATTTGATGAGGGTTATTTGTTTACTTTGCAACGTATACATAAGTGCTTGGTAAAAAAGTTCTGTGAAAAAAATAAGAAAAATCTGTAAAAAAATAAGAATGTACAACCACAACGGCGGCAAATCTGCAAAAAATAGACGATTGATAGGTTTATGCACTAACCAAGCGACAAAAAAAACGCCAATACTTATTATAATATAAATCGCTATAATATCGTTCACAAGACGCTTTCGCGCATCTGAAGCGAGATTAAAAAATTCAAGCATAAAAAATTGCCGTAATCCACAAGAAATCAACGTTGAAATGAGTAATATTGATGAGGTACTCAAACTGAAAAAACCAACCGCATCTGCAGGCAAGTAATGCATGAAAAAGAATATAAGTATGACATTATTTATTTGGGTAAAGATCGATCCAGCACTATAAACAAAAAAATCTTTGATAAAATCGCCCTTGATGATGCTTTTGCTTTCTGCCAACATACATTACTACCCTATCTGCGTAAGAAAAATTTTATACCCACAACAAGGGCCATACGTAAAAGGAGTAACCCACTTTTAAAAAATGGAACCCCCGGGGCGCCGTAGCTCCGTTTTTTATAATGAACCGGGATATCTACAATCTTTAAATGGCGATAAGCCGCACCGCATAGTATATCAAAATCACCAAAGGGATCGAAGTTCCCAAAAAAGCGCTTACTCTCTTCAAGCATTCCCAAATCTTTTTTAAAAAAAACCTTTGTTCCGCATAATGTATCTTTGACTGATTGGCCGATAAGATACGAAATCAAAATCCCAAAGCTCCAATTTACAAACCAATTAAGTAACGGCATCGCCTGCCTGTCCATCGGATAGACTAAACGTACACCATTAATGCACTCGCCCCGCCCTGAAGCAAGGGCATGATAAAACTTAGGCAACTCTTCCGGCTCAACCGTGATATCCCCATCAAGTATCATCACCATATCACCACGTGCACGCAAAAATCCCTCCTCAACAGCATTTTTTTTACCACGGGCTGACTGCACAAACCAGGTAATATTTTTTTCAGGATAATCCGTTTGTACGCGCTGCATCATAGCAACGGTGCCATCTTTTGAATGGCCATCGATAAGTATAATTTCGGTGAACCGTCCCATTGCTGGCATATGTTGAATTGCGCGCTGGATAGTGCCCGCTTCATTTTTGCAAGGGATAATTACCGAAACTGAAAATTCCTGTGTATTCGATTGCTTAAACCGGGTAATAAAAAGCCGCATCAAACAGGCTTTTTTAATAAGCGGTAAACGAGACAGTCCATAATTAAAAAAATCTGCAATATAAGGGATCCCTAGAGAAACCAAAAGTTCATTTTTTTCTGTAATAATTTCAAGCTCTTCAAGAAAACAAAAATGACGTATATCGGCGGGCAAGATAGGAAGCATCCGTGCAATGTTATATTCAAAAATAATACGCGTATGCGCATCACTTATTGTTTTTATTTTTCTTATGAACCCTTGAATATCTTCCGCTTGCTTTAAAGCTGATGCGCTGACAATAACATAATCAAAAACTGATGCATCAAGAAGAGAAAAGTCCTCAATATCCATTTTTTGCTGAAAATAGTGTCTGGAATGAATTGTCGTCAATACCAACTGCATAAGAAGGGTCGATCACCCGCAAAATAAAGCCGTCGGCACATCCGATATGGAGCACACGAAGCCCGGGCACTATGGTGTAGCGATAAAGACGCTCAAGAAAATCATAGTAATAACGATACCTTTTATACCTATAAAGAAATTTCTCAGCTTGCGATTGCAAAACAGCAACATGTTCCATGAACACCCCCACATATGATGGATATATTTTTACGGGACTAGCCTAGAACAGAAATAACCGCATGACAAGATGCAATACTTGCTTGACAAAGACATAAAAAAATTTGATGCTGTGCAGCGGAAAATTACTTCATTTAAAAGGGATGAGTATGAAGTTATTCAAAAATATTATCTGCGTAGCAATCTGTCTTATCGCATATCAAGCACTAAGTGCGCCTATTAATTTAGTTGTTTTTTCACGCAATCGCCCATTACAGCTTGATGCCTTTCTTGAATCTTTTGATAAAAACACGCACGGCTGCAAAGCTATTTCAATCATTTTTAAAGCAGACACGCCAGACTATCGTCAAGGGTATATGCTCACACAACAACGGTACCCTGCGGTTCGATTTTTGGAACAATCAGCAGCAGAAAATGATTTTAAAAGATTGGTGCTTAAAGCTGCTGAATTTGAAAATGACGGCTATATCGTATTTGCAGTTGATGACATAATCATCACAAGGCCGGTTGATTTTCATAAAATAATCGACCTTTTGAAAGATAATCAGGCTGAGGGTTTTTATTTGAGGCTTGGTACGCATATTACAGAATGTTATAGCCAAAATAGGAAAACAGGAGTACCTGACTTACATGAGGTTTTACCGGGAGTTTATAGCTGGGAGTTTAGAAAAGGACAAGGAGACTGGGGTTATCCCCACAGCGTTGATATGGTTGTTTATAGAAAAAAAGATATCAAACCGTTTTTTTTAAAAACATATTTTAATAATCCAAATATTCTTGAAGGCGCTTGGGCCTGCCAAAATCCGCACCATCAAACTGGGCTTTGTTACGAATATGCCTGTATAGTCAACTGCCCATTAAATATTGTACAAACAACTTTTAAAAACAGACATAGTAATGAATGCCTGCCAGAAGAGCTGCTCGATCTCTATTTACAGGGGTATAAACTTGATATAGAACCTTTACAAAATTGTATAAACAGGGCGCCCCATATGGACTATAAACCAACATTCATTGCTCAATAAAGGAATATATCGTATGAAAATCTCTCAAAGTATATTTGTTGCCGCGTGGGTGTTATTTTACCCTTTACATGCAGCGCTTGAATGGGAAATTGTAATACCAACCTATAACAATCAGCGATGGTGCATTAAAAATATAGAATCCCTTATTGAACAAACATATCCCTTTTGGCATGCTACGATTATTGTTGACTGTGCAACTGATAACACCCAGCAATTACTCGAAGAATATATACAAAAACATCATCTTGAAGAAAAAATATCACTTGTTATAAACAAAAAAAATAGAGGGGCTTTGTATAATATTTATCATGCAGTCCACGCATGCGCTCCGCACAAGGTCATTGGCCTTTTAGATGGGGATGATTGGTTTAAGCATGATAAGGTGCTTGAACACCTGACGCACGTATATGAAAAACAAGATATCTGGTTGACCTATGGTCAATTTGAACTTTGGCCAGAAAATCGTACCGGCCATTGTCACGCTTACCCTCAAGATATTATCAAAGCAAACACGTTCCGGTATCTACGCGGGACGCTTCCGTCTCATTTTAGAACTTTCTACGCGTGGTTGTTCCAGCGTATCGATAAAAAAGATCTTCTGTATCAAGGAAAATTTTTCCCCGTTACGTGGGACCTTGCCATTATGTTCCCTATGATCGAAATGGCGGGCGAGCACCATGCATTTATTAAAGAGGTTCTCTATGTCTACAATATCGACAACCCCTTGAATGACTTTAAAGAACATACGCAGTTGCAGGCGGAGCTTGATTTTTACATACGGACAAAAAAAAGATATACCCCTTTACATAAAAACCCTTTTATTTCTTAAGGATATCATGAAAATTATGCGATCATTGTTTTTAATTTTAGGGGCGCACCTATTTTTTGGCATATCAGTACATGCCGCACGTATAGCCCTGAATGTTATGGCTACAGGAAAATATGCGCAATACGCTGAACAGATGATTGCTTCTGCACGTACTTATTTTTGTACTGATCATACCGTTCGGTACTTTGTTTTTACCGATGGATATGTCACTCCTGCACCAGATGTGACAAAAATCTATCAAAAACGGTTGGGTTGGCCCCATGACACGCTCATGCGTTTCGCTGTTTATTTAAAAAATAAAGATCTTTTTAATGATTTTGATTACCTATTTGCCGTTGATGCTGATATGCTCTTTGTCGCCCCTGTCGGCAGTGAAATTTTATCAAAACGAGTTGCAACGCAGCACCCTGGATTTGTCGGCAAACGGGGTACATATGAAACAAATAGAGCTTCAGCGGCCTATGTTGCACCCCAAGAGGGAAAAACATACTTTGCAGGTGGTTTTTATGGCGGTGAACGAGAAAGCTTTTTTTCTATGATGGAAACAGTAGTTGCCAATATCGAGCAGGATCTACACAGCGATTATATCGCCATCTGGCATGACGAAAGCCACCTTAACCGTTATTTTATCGATAACCCCCCAACAAAAATTTTATCACCATCATACTGTTATCCAGAAACCTGGAATTTACCTTATACCAAAAGATTATTAGCCCTTGATAAAAATCACCATAAGATGAGAAACTAATATGTACAAAAAAATAGTTATTTTTTTATCATTGTTTCAATGCGTGTTGGTAACAGCTGAATCATACAAAAATTTTGTCATTCTTATTGCATCATATAATAATGAACACTATGTTGAAAAAAATATCATTTCAGCGATCCAAGATTATCCTATAGACCATTATTCTATTATGTACATCGATGATTGTTCAACCGATACTACGTATGAAAGAGCTCAAGAAGTTATCAAGCGCCATGCGCTACCCAATATCACCCTTGTGCGTAATGAAAAGCGGATGGGTGCATTGTATAATCATTGGTATACCATTAACACCTATGTGAAAGACGATACTATCGTTGTCATTCTTGATGGCGATGACCAATTGGCTGGTAATTCCGTTCTTAAGTATCTGAATGAGCTTTACACGCATCATGATATCTGGCTTACCTATGGGCAGTATCGAGAAATCAATTCAGGCGCAATCGGCTTTAATGAGCAGATGCCCAAAGATGTCGTAAAAAATAATGCCTTTAGAAGGCATCAGAGTATCCCATCACATCTACGCTCGTTTTATGCAAAACTTTATAAAAACATCAAGCTTGAGGACCTTCAGGTGAATGGTGAATTTTTTCATATGTGTGCCGACATGGCAACAGGGATTCCTATGATCGAACAAGCGCGGGACCATTTTATGTTTATTCCCAAAGTTCTTTATCTGTATAACGACACTAACCCTATTAGTGATCATAGAAAAAGTCGTGAACTCCAAATGCAAATCGATCGGTATGTGAGGTCTCTTCCCGTCTATAAGCCACTAAAAATGTTGTTTCATTAAGAATATGGGTCAAAAATAGGATCAAAATATGATATATAAATATGTTTTTTTGTTGCTTGCAGCTTTACCATTAAAAATGGTCGCTGCTATTAATTTTCGTGAACCTCGTGATGCACTTAAAATAGTAAAGCCCTATTTGCCAGACAATCCCATTGTTTTAGAGGCAGGCTCATATGATGGAAATGATACGCTCTATCTTGCTGATTTTTGGCCGCGCGCACGTATATACTCCTTTGAACCAATCCCACAAATTTATAAAAAATTTTGTGAAAAAACCAAACTAATAAGTCATATTACTGGTTTCAATATCGCATTAGGCGATAGCAATGGCAAAAAACAGTTTTATATATCGTCATACGTCAATTCACCGCATGAACCATCTGAATCAAGCTCCTTACTGCCACCAAAGGATCATTTAACCTACGCACCGCATGTGCTCTTTAATTCAACCATTGAGGTCGATTGCACGACAATTGATACATGGGCAAAAAACAATGAAGTCTCTCATATCGATTTACTCTGGCTTGATATGCAAGGAACCGAATTGCAAACGCTTCAAGCATCGCCCGACATAATACAGCATGTGAAAGCTATTATAATAGAAGTTGAATTTGTTGAAGCATATCAAGGCCAATCACTTTATCATGATGTTAAAACGTGGCTTGAATCTCAGGGATTTACGCTCATAGCATTAAGTACTACCGCTCAATGGTTCGGTGATGCAGTTTTTGTGCGTTTATAAAAAAATGCAAGGTTTGGCATGGAACAAATAACATACCTTTTTTTTAAAATTATCAAAAAATCAGTAGATTTTAAAAATTATTTTTTTATTTTTACGCCCATTGCAATTCTTGCACAATCATCTATGTTGTTAGCGGCAGAAGAATCAATTGCTACCATTTTCAAAAAAACATATAATGGCATCTCAATTTTTTACACTGATCCGCACCCAGCCGTACTTGCAAGCATTTTAAAAGGCTTAACCAATTTAGAAATTTCCTACACTATCAATCCTGATAATGCAGCACAGCTAAAAGATATCGCTTTTTGTTTACAAGATGTTCGTTTTTTAAAACAGGCGATCAAATTTAAAGAAAATTCGCTTATCAAAAAAATAATTGTTGGTCCAAATATGTTTGGCAGAGCAAGTGAACAAAATCATATTCTTACGAACAATGTGATAGATATTTATCTTACCCCCAGCCAATGGAACAAAATAGGCCATATTGAAGATGAACCAAAGGTTTCACGAATTATACATGTGTGGCCCGCAGGAGTAGACCAGGAGTATTGGAAGCCTGAAAATCCTCATAAAACAAATAAGGTTCTTATTTATTGGAAAACAGAGTCAGAAGAATTTTGCAAAGAAGTTGAAAAAATTATTAAAAAAAATGGCTGGCAACCAATCATATTAAAATATGGCGATTATTCAAAAGAGAAGTATAAAAAAATACTCAATCGGGTTACCTATGCTGTTTTTATCAGTGTATCTGAATCACAAGGTATTGCCCTTGCAGAATGTTGGGCTATGAATGTACCAACCCTGGTTTGGAATCCAGAAGAGCCTATTTTTTATCTGGGTAAATGTTTTTCACCCGTAAGCTCTTGTCCTTATTTAACAAAAGAAACAGGTATAAGTTGGAAAACATTACCGGAACTGAACGAGTTGGTACAAATGATCCCTGGCAACTTAGACAATTTTGCGCCACGAAAATGGGTTATCAACCATATGACCGATACCATTTCAATTGAAATGCTTCTAAATATAATTAATGAAGATAACAAGGATATGTGATGAAATTTATAAAATACAGTATATTTTTTTATATTATTTTTGATTTACCTTTATCGGCCAATAAAATTGTCGGTCTTGTTCAGGTTAAAAATGAAGAAATTTTTATCGAACAGTGCTTAAGGGCGTTAAGCTGCTACACTGATGCAATTGTTATTTTAGATGATGCATCAACTGATAATACTTTAACGATTATTAAAAAATTAACAGATGAATGCGCCATTGAAAAAATAATAGAGAACACATCATGGAAAGATTGGAATGAGCCGTCAAACAAAAACAAACTCCTTCAAGCCGCGCGTGAAATTGGCGGAACGCATATGGTTATTATCGATGCAGACGAAATATTTAGCGCTGATTGCTTAGAGAATAATTGGCTACGCAATAGAATTCTCTCGCTCAAGCCAGGGGATTCTATGGGCTGTCTTTGGATAAATCTTTGGAGAAGTATCCATCAATACCGCGATGATGGCTCTGTGTGGGTCCCTCGCGACAATCAACGAATTTTTTGTGACAACGGAATAGCTTACTACCCTACAGGTTTTTTACACGCCTCTTCAATCCCAACAGGTCTAAATGGCAAATATTATCCCAACACTGACTCAAACAGGGGCATTCTTCATTTTCAATTCGTTAATTGGGATAATCTTTTAGTCAAACAGGCCTGGTACCGTTGTTTGGAGCATATTCATGATCCTAAGAAATCAATCTTAGATATCAATGTTACTTATGGTCAAAGCAAGGATGAACGAAATATAAGGTTTAAACAGGCACCTGCGCGATGGTTTAACTATCCATTTTTCGATGAAAAAGTCTTTAAAAAACCAGAACTTTGGCGGAAAAAACAGGTAAATGAATGGTTTAGACAGTATGGCAAAGATTTTTTTAAACACCTCGATATTTGGGATGTCAATTGGAATGCTTAAATAAAAATAGGATTTTTATGAAAAAATATACATTATTATTATCATTATTTTTGGCAACAGCTGGAATGCAGGCAAAAAAAATGAATTATGTAAGCCAGTGCGGGCAGGATCAGTACCTCATTGAAACGCTTTTTAAAGGTAAAAAAAATGGCATCTTTGTGGAAATTGGAGCCTATGATGGAATTCGTTTTAGCAACACCTATAATTTAGAAATCGACTATGGTTGGTCAGGCATTTGTATTGAGCCAATACCGGAACAGTTTGTAAAGCTTGTTAAAAATAGGAAATGCCACTGTGTTCAAGCCTGTGTTTCACACTTTAATGGAAAAGCATCGTTCCTCCATGTTGTAGGAAAATCTGACATGCTCAGCGGACTTGTTGATGAATATGATCCTCGCCATATTCAACGTATTAATAAAGAATCAAAAGAATACAATTGTACGCAGCAAATTTTTACCGTTGATTGCATAAAATTAAATGACCTTCTAGAGAAATATAATCTTTTTCACGTCGATTATCTCTCCATAGATACCGAAGGTGGAGAAGAAAAAATACTTGAAGCAATAGATTATGATACCTTCGATATAACGGTAATAGGCGTTGAAAATAACTATGATACCCCCTTTGCAAGAAATTTTCTCAGCAAAAAGGGATATACCTATATCGGGAAAGTAGGAGCTGACGAATTTTTTTTAAAACAATAAAATTGATTTCCTCCTATGATAAAAACCTCCATAATTTCCACGATACCCCTTTTTTTGTCCGCAACGGGGAACATCATTTACTTAGACTGGTTTGCGCAAGATCTTCAGAATGATAAACTCTTTGACCTTGTTGATGGCGGCAAAGAATGGCAACTTCTTCGTGAAAGGCTCAGAAAGCAAGGATACGATATTACCACCTATCGCTATAACAATAAAAAAAATGATATTTTTTATGGAACCCAATTTGACATCCCGACCAATCATGCTAAATTAAGCGATCTTTACGGTACAAATCGATGCGCCCTTTTTTTATGGGAACCTCCATCAGTAAAACCGGCAAATTTTGATAAAAACCTGCATAAGGATATTAATCTTATTTTTACTTGGGCTGATGATCTTGTAGATAATAAAAAATATTTTAAATTTTTTTACCCACAACCAAACTCAACTCCCCTTGAAAAAATACCCTATGAAAAGAAGAAATTTTGCTGCACTTTAATAGCAAACAAGCGATCAAATCACCCTCAAGAGCTTTACAGTGAACGGCTAAAAACTGTTATATTTTTTGAAAAAAATGCTCCCGACCTCCTCGACCTGTATGGGCCAGGATGGGAAAGACAAAATTTTTCATGCTATAAGGGATTTGTGCCAGATAAATTACAAACCCTCGCGCATTACAAGTTTTCTCTCTGCTACGAAAACATTAGGGATATTGCCGGGTATGTTTCTGAAAAAATTCATCATTGTCTATTGGCTGGCTGTGTCCCTATCTATTGGGGTGCCAGTAATATTACCGACTACATTCCGGCTGAATGCTTCATCGATAGGCGTAAATTTTCTTCAAATAAAGAACTTTTTAAATTTTTGATAAGTATGTCACGCACAGAATATGAGGCTTATCTTGAAGCCGCACAACAATATCTTATAAGCCCCAAACAAATGCTTTTTTCAAATCTCTATTTTGTCGACTGCTTGCTTAAAGGCTTTATACCCGATTACAAACAAGAAAATTTTTTTAGCGAAAAAGAAAGAGATTTACTCAAAAATATTCATATCGAACAAGAAAAAATTATTCAAAAAGAAAAAATTAAAAAGAGCTTTGCATGATAAAAATTAATATATATCCAATCCTGAAAATTTTCTTCTTTATTGGTTTCAATAGCGCTTTTGCCGCCATTCAACATGATAAATGGATAGTTGTTACCACCATTCAACACCCAACACCCGCGCTAAAAAAGCTCGCCCAATTACAAAATTGGCAACTTTTGGTCATAGGAGATAAAAAAACCCCTTCGGATTGGTATTTAGATGAAAACTGTATCTATCTAAGCCCACAAGATCAGGATGCCCTACCCTTCAAGCTTGCAAAATTACTGCCTTGGAACCACTATGCACGTAAAAATATAGGATATCTTTACGCCATTGCGCATGGGGCCAAAATCATATACGAAACGGATGATGATAATTACATTGATGATATACAAATATTTAGAAATACGGCTAAAGTGACCCTCCTTGACAGTAACGACCCTGTTATTAACGTCTATGATCATTTTGGCCAACCAACATTATGGCCACGAGGATATCCTCTTTCATATATCAGGCAAAGATCAAATTATACACACAGCCCATTCAAGCTTCCTGAACATATTGTCATAGAACAAGGACTGGTTAATAACGATCCTGATGTTGACGCCATATTTAGACTCACACGCCAAGACGCAAGCAATATTGTATTTGATGCGACTAAACATGCGTGTGTTCTTGCCAGGGGCGTTTTTTGTCCGTTTAACACACAAAATACCCTTTTCCACCAAGAGGCATTTTGGGGACTCTATATACCGAAACACGTACCATTTAGGGTCTGCGACATTTGGCGTGGATATATTACGCAACGGCTGTTATGGGAGACAGGGAATCATCTTTGTTTCACCCGGCCAACAGCTATCCAGGAACGTAATGATCATGATTTAATAAAAGATTTTATCGGTGAACAGGACTTATACCTCAAAACTGAATTTCTTATAGATGCATTACGAAAATGGAGACCTTCAAAAACAAACCATATTTATGAACATTTTCATGATATCTACACCTATGTTATAAAAAATCAATTTATTAGAGAATTGGAATTAGAACTTATTAATGCATGGATCAGCGATCTACGCGATATCCAAGAAATTTGAAAAAAGATAAAGAGGGCAGAAAAAAATTTCTGCCCTCTTTATTACAATTAAAAATCAAGATTTTGTAGCATGTTCATAAATAAGTCAAAAATACGTTGTCTATTTTCAGGATAAGAAAATTTAACAGGATGAACCCAGCTTACATGTGTAGGATAATTCATAAGCATAGGGCTGCCAGGGGTGCCAACACCTACTCCCGCGCCCCCAAGCATATCAAGCTGCTCCCAGTTATCTATTAAATCAAGACAGCACAATATTGTCGGAACCGCCATTTCGCAAAATACACCCTTAAAAAGGGTATTTAATTCAAGAAAAGACTCTCTAAAGCGTGCTGGAACATAAAAAACTTCACACATATTTGCAGGAATATAATTTTCCCCTACATTGCGTGATATATTTTTTAAATAGTGAGCGCTCAATTTACAATATGCGCCCCAAGCCGCTCTAAAGCCACAATCATAATTCCATCTATCCCAACTGAATCCCTTACAGTGTCCATTTAAATTCAAAACGCTATAAAATTTATGGTGCGGCGTTAATCCATCATTAAATTTTACTGCATACCAGATTTTGTTTTGATCCAATTTTAATAAATTCCAAAAATGCAGTACGCAATCGTCTTGTAGAAATAAGTAACCTCGTGCATGAGGAAATTTTTTACATGCATCTTGAATTACTTCAGCCAATAAATATCCTGTTCGCGTATGCACTTTTGTAACTTCTTCTCCCTCTTTTTCACCATAAAAAATAATGTTTTTAAAAACAGGCCCGTATAACTCCTTTAAAAAGTTCACATTAGAATAGTACGGATGATTGAAATTAATAATCAAAACAATATCCGAAAAATGCTTTTCAAGCAAACTCTCGCTAAGCCCTTGTGCGTAGCAAAAAAAAACAAGTAGTATCATTTTATACAACATGTGATTAAAATCTCCTTATATATTTTTCAAAATTATCAATGCGCCCAATATCATTTCTTGATCTATAAAGAGTTGTGCGATCATCTACATGCGCTGGATTCCATGTTATGAATATATCTTTTCCCAAAATGACCATCGGGTATCGTTGTGTATAGTCCTGCCTAAAAAACTTAAGATGTTTCTGGTAAACCAAAATGCTCATGAGGACCTGATCATGCCTTCCAAGCCCTGGGGGTGTGCCATCGTCTTCAAAGTTTCTTATATCAAAGGTACTTTGATAAAGTGGCATCAAAAAATCTTTATATATTTCATGATTTTTTTTGAACCCACATATGCCACCTTCAATAAATTCCTGATCAAGAATCCATCTATTTTCTCGAGAATCTAAATCATATTTTTCTCTAACAAATCGTGTAGCTCCCCAACCCACAGGATGTTTCCAGCGCCCATCAATGGTATCATTGCCTATCGTGCATATAAAATAACCAAACTCATCTATACATTCAAAAATTGGCATAAGCGATTTTAAAACAGTATTACCCGCATCCAGCCAAAGCACGCGCTCATGCCGATCAAGGGCTTGTTTTATAACAACAGGCTTCCACGCAAACCATCCAAGTGATCTATAGCCCTGCGGCGCATACATGAAATCAAGAATTGATGGGTCTGTTTTTTTAACTTTATAAACATGAGTCTTTTGGATGGAATTAATATTTTGAATTTCTTGATTCGTTAAGCCCAAGTCAAAAACCATTATTTCTTGTAAGTTATCAAAATCAATCTTATGAATACTCCCAATAAGATTCAACAAATGGGGAAAATAGGCGCTATTGCCAGCAGTGCATATAACCATACTGCAAACGTCAAAAAAGGTTACGAGCAAAAGAATATAAAAATAATTTTTTATAAAATTCATAAAATACGTGCCTCATTTTGACAATTTATTGCAGGCAAGGCCTAATAAAAACATCATGAAATTTTTTCATAACAATTTCTGGAATAAATTCCTTTGAATATGCGTCCCAATCTCCTGAACGAATTTCACTTATATTGTTGCCACAAAAATTTATTAAATTTAATAAATCAGCTTTATCGTTATAATAAAGTCCTTTATTTGATAATACTTCAATATGATTTCGCTCATAAGATCCAAGCCAAGTAATCACGGGCTTATTTTTTATTGAAAATTCGGCGCAAGCAAGCCCAAATGTTTCTCCACGATGACGCGCGTGAATCATGACATCACATGTATTAATAAACTTCGTCTTATATTCCATATTTGCAGTAGAAGGCAAGAAAATAACATTTGCCAAATCACAAAATTTTGCCGTATTTAAAAAAACAAAATACCAATCAGGATGAGCATGCGCAACTTCACGAACTGCTTCATGAACAAAGGCAATGTCAAAACTTCCATAACCTCCATGTCTACCAAAAACAACCGCTTCGTGAGGAATTCCAAGCTCACTTCGTAAATTATCTTGCGTGTCATATAACCTTACCATATATGGCACATAGGGAAGCTTGGCATATCGATAAATATTGCTCAGCCAACGGGAAATTCCGGCATATACATCTCCATGCGGTTGCAGATCAGTAAATACGGCATGCACCGCATTTTTACAAACTTTTGAAATTTTATTATCAATTTCACCAGCCTTTTGTACATAAAAGATATCTATGTTTTCTTTTTGTATAACCTCATCAATTTCTTGCATACTATTACAATTAAAATAGCGTGAGCCAAACCGATTTATAAATTTTTCATTGGCAGTTCTTGAATGATCGGGATTTTCATAATTGCCTGGACGGTTCGCATATTCAGTATAATTTAATATATATGATATATTGCCAAGAATCGTCTCGTTAAAATCTGCATAATCATACGTTGAAACTTCGACCCCACCAATCGACATATGATTAATAAAAAAACCAATTTTTACTTGTTTTGCTAAAATCGGCAATAAAATAATCATGTTTAGTAAGAATGCGACACTCAAATTTCCTTTTTTAATCTTCATAACTTTTTTCCTTTATTTTTTCCCGTATGCCCAACAAATCAATGGTTATGCATTTGCAGTAATGTCTTGGAGAATAATAGTACGAATCTGCCCTACTTGCAAACCAGATTTTTTTCGCCGCAATTATCATTGCATTCAACATTCATGTTGCAATACCATCAAATTTGAAATGTTTTTTATCTCATGCAGAGGGTTCCCGTGGTTAAAAAAATAATTATAATCTCATTTTTTATCACATTTTTAAATAAAATTTTGATTGATTGCAAGCAAGTAGATCCAGAAGCCTTAATGAGAACCTTCCTTGCACACCAAGAACCACGGATTTTTCTTTTTTCATTTTTAAGATCAGGCAATACATGGATGCGATACTGCATTGAAGTATTAACTCAAACACCCACAATGGAATTTATGGTTAATATCGCACCGCACGCGCTCCCCATTGGCACCAATGGTCAGCATTTTTTAAATTTCTCTAAGGCTCCTATTTGGAAAGCCCACACTTTGGCAGATTTAAATTTCTTTGGAACAAAAATGCACAATAGCAAAACAGAGCGACTTATTTTTCTTCTCAGAAATCCTAAAGAAGCTATCATAAGAAACTTAGGCAAACCATCTTTAAGCCCGCTCCTATCACCTGATGGCCGCAAAAATTTTCAACACTATTTTGAAAACTTACAGCTATAACGTGAGTTCGACGTAAAAATCTTGTAAAAAAACGAGCATTTACTAATCTTCTTGTAAAGAAAACATAAAGAGGAGAAGAAAATGCTCGTAAGCTTATTT
>JAJZMR010000062.1 GCA_021847535.1 bacterium | reverse complement strand
GAAATTGGATTTCTTGATCAAGCGATTCGATCGCCTAGATCAGTCTATTGATACTGCTTATGCGTAAGTCCTGTATTGATACTGCTTATGCGTCAGTCCTGTAAAAAGGGGCCATTGTTCGTAAAGGGAGTTTTTCTTGACTCATGATAGGTGTCATTTTTGAGTCATCGATGCGTCACGCCTAAAGCTTCTTTTCCTTATATGTGATATCAAAGCTCTTTGGCTCACGTTGAAAGTTTAGACCAAGAAGAATAATCGGCTTGCCTTCTTTAATAAATGGTGTGTAATAGTGCATATCTTCGATTTGCTTAAGAGCTTCTTCAGCGCTCTTATTGAATTTGATCTCGATGATATAGCGCCAGTTTGGAAGATCGAGGCGAAGATCAATGCGACCATGACTTATCAAGGTCTCTGATTTCGTCATAATGCCGGCAACATCACAGGCAATATGAAATGCTGTGTGGTAGTAGTTCTCTTTTTTTACCTGCAATTGATACGGAATATTCATGAAAAGTTGCTTCATGATATCTACGACTTCTGCAATGTTGGCCTCATTAAAGGCTGATTTTAACTTGACGGCAAGCAACCCTGTTTCAGCGAAATCGAGGTTAACCAACGAAGCTAAAATGTGCTGTTTGAGGGCAGTTTCGACTTCAAAGTTTGGATAATCGAGACGGTAGTGGCCGTTAGAGCGATCATAATCTTTGATTGTCAGGTACCCGGTTTGAAACATCAAAGAACGTAATGGTGTTGCCCCCACATCGAATGATCCGAGTGCGTCTTCGGTTATCTCTGCATTACCCATCTCGATATTACGATATTCCCGCTTACGGTATTCTTTTTTGAGTTCATCGATGAGAAAAGTTGGGGTTCCCGATTGAAACCAAAAGTTTTTGAATTTTTGTATCTTGAGGGCGTTCATCAACGAAAATGGATTATAGACGGTTTCGGGTTTTTCGCTAAAGCGGTATCCGTTGTACCACTCTTTTATCTTCTTGCGCAGCTCTACGTTAGTAACGCTCTCTTTTTCTGCCCATGTATCTATATGGTCGGTGAAATATTGGGATAGCTCATTTTCGGTGTAACCACAAACAGCCGAAAAATTTTCATCGAGTGACACAATCTGAAGATTATTCATACCCGAAAAAATTCCTGCTTTTGTGAAGCTACTTACACCAGTGATAAAGACAAAATCGAGTTCCTTATCAAGCCCTTTTATGGCCGCAAAAAAATTTCTTATGTTATCTCTTAAGCTTAAGGCGAGTTTAGCATTTTTGAGCGAATGTAATATTGGCGAGTCATATTCATCAATGAGCAACGCGACATGCCCAAACTTTTTTCTAAGTGCCTGAACAACGTCGTATAAAATTAACTCTGGTTTCTCGTGTGTGCGCTTGAGTGTCACTTCGTAGTGATCCGCTACGCGTATAAGGGCCTCATTCAAGCCGTTTTTTAAGGAATCAGCGTCTTCGATACCAAGTGTCGACAAATCTAAAGAGATCACAGCATGATTTTTCCACTCGTAATCGCTAGAGTTTATCCACAATCCTTCAAAGAGCTTCTTAGAGCCCAAAAGTATCTCTCTAAGCGTCGATACAAAAAGTGTTTTGCCGAATCTGCGTGGACGCGAAAGAAAAAAACGTCGTCCGCCGGTAATGAGGTCATAAGCATACTTGGTCTTGTCAACGTAAAGATATTTCTGTTGCCGAAGCTCGTCAAACGAACTGAGATCAACAGGCAATTTTGGCAAAATTCTTGGTTGAGTCATGACTTAATCCTTACAATTTTTACTGCTATTCTCTGCGCGCTTAGCATCTAGATCCATTTCGTGAAGCAGCACAAAGAAATCAAGGAGTGGCTGTATCTCTTCACGCGAAATCTCTGATAAGGGCTTGCTGGGCTGTTTTGCTGACACAGTCATAGTGATTTGATTTTTTATCCGCATAATTACCTATACCGAAGTTCGCTAGTTATGCTCTCAGTTTCGGAATGAATATCATCGACCTTGCTCGCAATATTCTCTATTTTATCCGCTATATGCTCAACGCCACTAAAAATATCATCAGCATGTTCCTCAATTTTGGCAAGATGCTTATTGATCCTCCAAACGGCAGCAATTATTAAAAATAAGGCGATAAACCACCACAAAGTATTACTTCTTCTATTTTCCATAGGCAGACCTATTTTTTACATGCTTTTTCTATTGTCTCAAGTATCCAAAGATTCCTTGAGATCGAACCTACCCGTTCTTTTCTTTTGACGTCAACCCTGTCCATGAGCCACTGTGGAATTCTCAGCGTAAGGCGATGATCTTCTTGGTTCACTGCAATTGGCTGTGATGTTTCTTGAGCTGTGCTTCCGCCCTGTGAAATAAATTTGTTAACAACTTCATCCATTTTGACTGACTTTTCTGTGCTTTCTGCCTGGGTACTTTTGGCAGGTTTAATGAGTTCTTTTAATGCCATATACATTTCCTTTTTATATCATCATTCTGTCGTTTTGGCGATTTTTAGACAAGGATTTTAAGTCTTTATTGTGCTTTAAAGATGTCACTTGCGTTCCGAAGATTGCGTCGTGAAGGGCTTTTAGCTCACTAACTGCTTTTGCGTCACCTTTTGTCTCAACTATGCCCATCCCTTCGGCAGTTGCGTTTGAAAACGCCTTGCGATTTGCGATGACAACGGGCAGCAGCCTGAGACTTTCTGCCTTCGATAAAATGTTCATAGCGTCATCATTGTCGCTGCCACGTGTGCCACCGCAATTGATGAAACAAAAAGACTTAAGTTTTGGATTGATAAGTTTTACTTCTTCAAGAAGCTCTGTGACTTTTGAGACCGTCCAGATATCGAATGATTTTGGTTGGAATGGGACAAGAAAAACATCAGCGACAGTTAACGCTGCGCGAAGACTCGCGGTGTCTCTACCGCCACAGTCAATGATGATATCGTCATAGTTGTTTGCAAGCTTGATAACCTCTGTACGTACTGCACTTGATTTGAGTCGAATAGTTGTCCATGGCGTCTCTATGCCGAGACCAATTCTGTGATCTGTCCAATCACCAGCAGTTCCCTGCTCATCCCCATCCACAAGCAACACCTTGTTGCCCTTTAGTGAACGCATGACTGTGAGATTAGTTGAGATAAGACTTTTGCCAACACCGCCCTTTATACCACCCGACCGTTATGATCATAGGCTCCTCCCCTTTTATAGACTTGGACATGACATACTTAGTGAGTCATGCCTTCACCTATAACACGTAACTTTTTTGTCGTGGCTATGTCATTAGTTTTGAAAACCATGACGCATCAATGACACTTCCAAGGCGATTATAAGACTTTTGGCTGACATGTCTTCTAGGTCTTTAACGAGTCATGATTTATAAAAATTGGTCGGCAATATAGGCTTTTTTCGCTTCATGAATATGGACTAAAAAAAATTGTAGTCACGGCTTGGCTTGTCGTAGCCTAGGGCATGGGCCCACTTCTTGCAGAAACTGTAAAAGCGGCAGCCCAGAGAGCTGCTACTGGTTAATTATTTTTGAATAAAAATTGAACTGAAAGCATTGTTTATATAGTTTCAACTTATTATTGCAAACCAATTCATCATGTAAAATCGTATAAAAGACGTTGGCCTATAGAAAAAATATTCAGAACGACAAAGCAATTTTTAGGCATGCAAGAGTGCTTTTCGACCAAACTTGAGACCCAAGAAAGCCATTTAGCCGCGGCATTTGCCGCTTACTCAATCGCTCAATTTGAAATGAAAAAATCAGGTTATAAAACACCGGAAGAGGCATTGAGAGCTCTCAAGACAAAGAAATGCGATTTTTTGATTCAACGATTCTCTCGATTATATCAATTTATTGATATCGCTTATGCGTAAGTCCTGTAAATAAATTTTTCCCATCTTGAAAGGCTTTATCTTCGTACCGTGTATCCTTTGGATTTTGTGCAATATAGTCGCCAATTGATAAACATAAATCGTCTAGTGCTGTTGAGTGCCCAATAGCACCGTGCATATGTAATAAAGGCTCAGTAAGTTTATACGCTCGATGCCTAATAAAATGTATGCGCAAAGGCTGTGATTAAGGTTAATAAGGACACCCGGATGAGTGCCCTTATTAAAAATAGTTATTTGTAATGCGATTGTTTTTCACGCACCATTTTGCGCAAGAGTGTTGGAATTTCAAGATCTTCATGTTCATCATGAGGTGCTGGTTGTATTGATGCTGTTTGTACCATTGTTTGAGGTGCAGCTTGTATCGATTGATGTATATGAGCTATTGGCGCGATCATGCTTTCTTTTAAGGATTCTTTTTCTTGAGGCAGTTGACTGGTAAAGCCAGTAGCGATAACCGTAACATACAAATCGTCAGTTAAATTATCTTCGATCACAGAACCCAAGATAATATTTGCATCTTTATGTGCCTGGCTTTGTATAATTGATGCTACGGTATGCACTTCATGCAGGCCTAATTGAGCGTTTGCGGTGATGTTAAGCAATATTGATCGTGCACCTTCGATGCTGACATTTTCAAGCAGTGGTGACGATATCGCATCCAGCGCGGCAAGCTCTGCGCGGTCTTTGCCGGAGGCTTTTCCGGTTCCCATAACGGCAATACCCATATTTTGCATAATCGCTTTGACATCGGCAAAATCGACGTTAATATACCCCGGCTTAAGGATAATAGTAGCAATGCTGCGTACAAATTGATAAACAACATCGTTTACCATGCCAAAAGCATGCACAAGCGAAATGGAGCGGTCTGCCACTCCTAGAAGTCTTTCATTGGGAACAATGATCAGTGTATCAACTTCTTTACTTAACAGATCCAATGCTTTTTCGGCGATGGTGCTACGCTTTTTACCTTCAAAAGAAAAGGGCTTGGTAACAACAGCAATGGTCAAAATATTGCGTTCTTTTAATGCACGCGCGATAACAGGTAAGGCGCCTGAGCCTGTTCCTCCACCCAAGCCACCTGTTAAAAAGACGACATCAGCTTGCTCGCAGGCATCGAGTACCTTGGCAAGATCTTCTTCTGCAGCCTTTTTACCTATTTCGGGATTCGCCCCTGATCCGAGCCCCTTGGTCGTTTTTGTGCCCAGCTGAATTTTTGAGCCTGCATATGAAAGCGACAATGCCTGTGCATCTGTATTGGTAACAACAAAATCGATATCATGCAGGGCATGCGTTTCAATCATGTAATTGACTGTATTTCCGCCAGCGCCGCCCACGCCGATTACTTTTATGCGAGCTTGAGGGGGCACCATGTAGGTATCGCGATCAAAATCTATCATAGAGTTCTCCTTTACTAATGATATCATGCATAGTTTTTCTTGGTAACACATGTGTGCTTTTACGCACGCGCGTGCATAAAAAACTTTAGCACACTTATTTAAAAGAAATCAAAAACCCATGACTTCATACGTGAAAAGACTTTCTGTGAGAATGATCCACCTGCCTCAGGCCGTAATCCCTGGGACATTTTTTTCATGGCGTAAAGAAGCAGCCCATACCCTGTTGCATGCATTGGATTTTCTATAAACTCTTTAAAATTGCCAACTTTAGGCTTTCCAAGACGTACTGGCATTGCAAGAAACTCTGCAGCCTTTTCTTGCAGCCCACTTAAAAGAGAGCCGCCACCGGTAATAACCAACCCCCCCGGAATGGAAAGATAATGGTGCTCCATTTCACGGTGCACAAGCGCAAGAAGTTCAGTCAGACGGCATTCAAGAATGTCATATACGCGTGCTTCATCGATAGTCATCATCAAGCCCCCTTGAGCGCATTCTACCGTGAGCTCATGGCCTGGGACAAGGTACCGCGGATGCACGCATCCATGGGATTTTTTGATCCGCTCTGCATCAGCAATGGTCGTGCGCAGCACTACGGCGATATCTTGGGTAAATAATGTTCCTGCATAGGGAAACACTTTTGAATGGGTAATGGCACCGTGATGATAAATGACAAAATCCGATGTTCCGCCGCCGATATCAAGAAGAGCAACGCCCATCTGCAGTTCGTCCGGGCTGAGCACCGCAAGAGCTGACGCCAAGGGTTCAAGGACGATATCTTGGACTTTAATTCCTGCAAGCTCACAACATCTGATAAGGTTTTGTACCGATCCGATAGATCCGGTAATCATATGTACTTGTGCCTCAAGTCGTGTGCCAAACATGCCCAGTGGGTCTTGGACTCGTTGATGATTATCAATAGTATAATATTGAGGCAGCGCATGTAAAATATGCTGCCCTTCTGTCAAGGGAATAGCCTGAGCAACGGCAAGCACCTGTTGTATGTCATGTTCACGAATATCTTTATGCTTGAGCCCTATGGTGCCATGCGAATTAAATGACTGAATGTGACTTCCTGAAATACCGATAACCGCAGATTCTACCGTGCATCCGGCCATCAGTTCTGCTTCTTTTATAGCCAATTTAATACTGTGTGCAGCAGAAAGTATGTCAACAACAACACCACGAGCAAGCCCCTTTGATGGAGCTGTCCCTATCCCTATAATTTCACAACTATTATGTATTGTTGGTTGCGCTATCAAGGCACATATTTTGGTTGTTCCAATATCAAGAGCGACTAATTTCATACCCTTCTCCTTTTATTTTTATTTTTTTTAGTAACCACTTGATCATGCTGGATGACCATCATGTTGGTAAATCGGGCATCGAGAGCAACATTATTTTCATCTGATAAAATCTTTTTAGCCGTATTGATTAATGGTAATGAAAGGGCTGTTGTATTGGTGATCACCAGAGGCTGATGGGGATGGTCAGGGAAAAAAAGTTCTATACGGGTAGGATCCTCCCAAACATACCATACTGCCTGGTGCAGAAAAAGAGGTATAGCTGCCGCCCACGAGCCGATTGCCCTACAATCTTGCGATGATAGCGCAGGTGTGGTTATACGGGGGAGTTTTTCTATACATGCTGGTAGATACCAGTGACTTTGAGCCGGTATTCCCTCGCGCGTGATCACCGTTTTCCTGTTGATACAACAGGCGGGCGTATAGCAGGTATATTTCAGCGCACTATGTGTTCGGGATTTGCGGGTTACTGTCAATGTGTTTATACAATCAAATTTTTTCTTGATAAGAAGGATAGCCGTTTGCCACGATTCATTAAAATAAAGGCGATCGATCCAGTGCTGAATTGCTGCTTGCGTATCGGCATGCAGACGATTGTCGTGAACGACCGTGATGGTGGTGACCAACTGATCGGAAAGTCCGTAACGACTGATAAGTAACGATGCAATAATAAAGCCAATGACATATACGCTATAGCGCATAGCGGCCCAATGCCATGGCCCTCTATACCAGGCTACCCTTTTCACACTATCCCCGCCCCCTAACCCTTCATGTGTCAGGAATTACATATTGTCCCTATACCATTCATAGCCTGTCGAGCGTGGATAAGTCAACAAATTTCAAAAAGTATATTCTTTTTGCCGATGCGCATATGCATGCACACGAGATAGTTTATTGACATTTGTTGCTCTGCATGCATTATTATGTGTGTCATAGTGTTTTTATTTAATTAAGTTTATTCGGTTATGCTGCCAATGATAAAAAAATTTATTATGATTTTTTCGCTGCAATCTGGGGATTTGCACTATCAGATTGATTAATGCATTTTAGGTGAGCTTGCCGCTTTGTTGAGCGACAGTAAATAATAGTATTCCTGCAGCAACAGATGCATTATATGAGATATCAGCAGTTCGTTGAGGAAGCATAATGCGCGTCCCGCTTTGTAAAATTTCTGGTGATATACCCTGGCCTTCGTTGCCGATAACAATAACTGCAGGCAGAGTAAAGTGTACCTTATTGATTGATGTTCCGCCAAGCGCTGCAAGATATATCTGATAGCCAGCTTGCTTGAGTTCATGAACTGCAGCTGCGGCCGTCGACTTTTCATAAATAGTTGCACGCTCAGCTAACCCGGCAGATGCCTTAAGCGCCGCTGCGTTAAGCGGACCACTGTTTTTTTGTGTTATCACGATACCATCTGCCCCGGTGCAGTAGGCTGAGCGAATAATAGCACCGATATTGCGTGCATCATGGATACCATCAAGCATAACAAGTAGAGGATGTATTTCAGGTAAAAAAGGCTTTTTACGTATCTCTAATGGTGCGGTGGCATAACCGACAAGCCCCTGATGATCATCACTGCCAGCGCGGCGTGTCAATTCGTCTTTTGTGACATGGTGCACGGTGCAAGAAGGGTGCAGAAGTGGCTGAACTTTTTTGAAAAGTTTCGGCTCTTCTTTGGTTGTGTAAAGAGAATAAAGTTTTCTTTTTTTTGCTTTTAAAAGCTCGATAAGCGGGTGTGCGCCATAAACGAGATAGAGATCTTTTTTGAGTGACATACAGAACTGCGTTAAAATTTTATTAGTGTATACTTTGGTTAGTATACACGATAATCATATAAAAATCATCTACGAAGCTCTACAATGTTGGTAAAATTTTTTGAAAAAATAATTTTTATTATCTTTTTTTGTACATTACTCGGCGTAACAACCCTGCTGATGGATATCGCCCATGAGCATCATGCCCCGCGTGCATTTTTAAGACAACTGCCCTTTTTTAATCAGACGACCTCTATCCCTGAGGCCGTTCGTCCTTGTCAGGCGCTTTTTGATGGGCAGACTATAAAAAAGAGTATCTTAGGTCTTATTGATCAATTACCGGCAGGAGGCGCGCTTTTGCTTACGGTCTTTGTGATGACAGATGAAGCGATTTGCCAAGCGCTGCTTGATGCGCATAAGCGGTCTGTAGCTATTCCGATAGTTGCCGACAGTGGTGGAGCTGCCAAGCAGTGGAGCAAGATCCCGCGCCTTGCAAAGGCAGGGATCCCCGTTTATCTGGTAACTCCTGATCCTTTAGATCAACATCCGCCTATTATGCATAATAAGTTTATCATTATTGAATCGCCTCAGCGGCTGCCTCTTGTTCTGACCGGGTCGTACAACCTTACCACAAGTGCTGCTGAAAAAAATCATGAAAATATGGTTATTATTAATCAGCCAGAAACGGTGGCAGCATTTAAACGCCATTTTGAAAAATTGACCAACATAGGGGTTAAGGTGCCTTTGTCTGGCAAGCGAGCACAACGTGGCGCATATCATCAGGCAGCGGTGCGGTAAAGTGATAGCTTTTGCCCTGATAATCAAAAATAAGCTCTGCTGCATGTAAAGCATGACGCTTAATAAGATTACTTGAAGCTCCGTAAACAGTATCTCCAAGAATGGGAAACCCCCAGGCTGCGCAGTGCACACGTATTTGATGCGTGCGGCCTGTTTGAGGAAATGCATTGATAAGGGTGATCCCCTTCAAATATTCTATAACATGCATGTGCGTAGTTGCTTGACGGCCTTGCGATTTACTCGGCGCCATCTTTGTCCGTTCTGTTGGGTGGCGCATGATACGATAATCAATGATAACATCGCGCTCTGGAGGATGGCCAACTATGCAGGCGGTATATATTTTTTTGATAAGCCTTTCTTTAAACATAAAGCTAAACTGAGCATGCGCGCCATTGGTGCGTGGAATAATCATAAGTCCAGAAGTTTGCATATCAAGGCGGTGAACTATGCCGGGGCGATCGGCCTGACCGATAGATTCAAGGTGTGGGTAGGCTCCCAAGAGCCAGTCGACCAGAGTGACCTGCCTACTTGTATGCGCCGGTTTATGTACCACAAGTCCTGCAGGTTTATTGATAATAAGAAAGTCTGGTTCTTGAGCGATCAGCTTGACGTCGATGTCTGCAAGAATCGCTTTGTCAATGTGTGCAGCAGAAAGATTAAAGTCGATACATTCAAGTTTGCATACAACCGTATCTCCCGTTTTAATCGCATGGCCCGGTTTTTTTACGCATGTGCCATTGATGGTTACCAGGCCATTTTGAATGATTCTTTGAAAATATGATCGAGAGTATTCAGGCAGAACTTCATGCAAAAAATTATCGAGCCGTTGCCGATGGTTGTTTTCTTGGGCGGTAAAAGAGCGCTGATCGGTCTGAGGGCTTGGTATTAAATTTTTCATAGATAGAGTGAAAAGCTTTGCAAGTTCAATGAAATTCCTTTAAAATTAAAATGAATATATAGTTTATTCTCAGAACATAGTATCATCAAGTACTTCGCGATTTAAAGTAGTGTCGGTGAAATCAAAGGATTGTGCCTATGGACCCAAAAAAAACGTTTGACACCATCAAAGAGCATCTTGATAAGCTTGATCATATAGATTATCCCGAGATACTGGAAGCATGGAAAGATTTTCTTGAATACCATCCTGCAGATATAGCACATTTTTTGAGTCACTGTGACAGCGAAAGTATAAAAAAAATTTTTCTTCGATTGCCGGAAGAGCTTAAAACAAAAGTTTTTCAGGGGCTTTCAACAAAATTAAAAATTTATTGCCTCTCTTTGCTTGATGATTCCCAGCGCAGTATCCTTTTGCGCAATCTGTCCATTGATGAGCTCACAGATTTTTTTGATGAATTGTCAGAGGATGAATTAAAAAAATACCTCAACATGTTACACAAAAAAGATCGTGAGCAGGTCATTTCTCTTTTGAAATTTGCCCCTGAATCTGCTGGAAGCATTATGCACACCAATGTGATAACGCTCATGGAAAATTTTACTGTTGAAAAATCAATTTATATTTTACAAAAAATTCAGCCACGGCGTGAATTGCATGAAAAAATATTTGTCACAAATCAGAATGGTGAGCTGGTAGGTTATATATGGCTTGCAGACCTTGTCCTTAAAACACCTAAAGCGCGCGTTAATAGTTTTATGCGTGAAGCTGAAATTGCTATACCGGTTGATCAGGGACAGCGTGAAATAGCGCAGGTCATGAAACATTATAGCCTTATGATTGCTCCTGTTGTAAATATGCAGGGTGACTTTTTGGGTATTATTTCAAGCGATACGCTTGTTGAAATTATAGAGCAGGAGGCAAGCGAAGATATTTATCGTATTTCAGCGGTTACTCCTATTAAAAGAAATTATTTTGAAACGCCATTTATAAAACTTTTTTCTCAACGAAGCAGCATTCTTGTCTTTCTTTTTTTATTACAATCGATATCAAGTATTATTTTGCAAGCATACGAAAAAACATTAGCCGGATTTTTAGGCTTTTTTATTACCATGCTTATTAGTACGGGCGGAAATGTCAGTTCACAAACGTCAGCATTAGCTATCCAGGGGATCGCAACAGGTGAAATAGATCAGCGCAATAATGCCTTATTTATTCGGCGTGAATTTTTAATGGCCTTTGCTCTTGGGCTTGTACTTGCATCGCTTTCATTTGCACGTACGTATATAGGCCATGGTGACATTGGTGGATCAATGGCCGTGAGCCTTTCATTACTCATGATTGTACTTTTTTCCGTATCACTTGGATCAACAATGCCTGTTTTTCTTAATAAAATAGGTATAGACCCGGCACATGCTGCAGGGCCTATACTGGCAACATTGATCGATGTTATTGGACTTTTTATTTACTGCTTTATTAGTAAAATGATTTTTGGCTATTAAATAAGTGCGGGATTTTTATTGGCAGACTGTTTCTTCAATCAATTGTTCATTCATCTGATAAAGTTCCTGAACTGATGTTGCATACAGATTAACCAGCTCTGCAAGAAGATTTTTTTCAAACAACGTGCGCAGTAAAAGAAATTTGATCGGTTGAAAAGCGGTAATACTTTCAAAGTTCTCCTGATCATACAGCTCATTGACAATGAAATCATGCAAATCTTCAATCGGGACGGCATTAAACTCTTTTAAGAATTTATTTATTGACAGTTCTAAGTTTTGAGCAATTTCATCAATTTCTTCTGAGGAAAGAGACGTGCCATTTTCTTGCTCCCACTCATCGATCAGGTCATTTAAAATTGTGGTATAGATCGATTCAATATTTTTATTAAATGTACGAATAAATGTATCTTTTTCGGCGATCAACTTACCAAGCTCTGAAATCGTGATCTGTTTTTGTAAAAAATCTGCATAGAGAAATTGATTATGGAATTTGGGTAAAATAGCGAGTGAAACAGAAAAAGAAAGAGCAAGAGCATAACGTATGTACATAAAAATCCTTTTTTATAAAGAAGTATATAAGCCAACTTTTTCTGTTGAGCTGGCTTTTTATGGTGCATTCATGGTAGTATAGATCAAGAGAAAAAAAAATATAAGGTGTTTTTATGAAAATCAGCAGTTACATTCTTTTCTTTATTATTCTTTCGCCTATGCTCAAGGCGGAAAACGATGCTCTTAATGCCGTTTTATATGGCCTTGAACTGCCACATCTTTCCGAGCCTTTTTTGACAAGCAACAAAGAGAACAATAATTTTAATAGAGAAAAAATGCAAGAAGAGGGTTTGGATTTTCTTCATCGCATGGCACTCTTGTTACGATTCGATTAATAAAGTTTTTAAACTATGCAATGCACCGTTAGCTTACCATAGGTGCATAAAGGTAATTTGGTGAGCCGCGTTGGAATCGAACCAACGACCCACAGATTAAGAGTCTGTTGCTCTACCAGCTGAGCTAGCGGCTCAAAAATAATATCATTATGTACTATGATGCCATTATTTTAATCATTTAGCAAATAATGAGCAATTATTCAGGTCTGCTTTTTAAAAAGCTATGATCTGCGATTAAAGCCTGGTTGCAGGCATTAATCAAGCTATTTTGAAAATGATTGGTAGGATCATATTTCTGTTTAACCACCCAGAGGTCTGCATAGTGTGGGTAAGCAGCCATGCATTGTTCAGGCGAGGCAAATTGGTGGTATGGTAAATAATATTTTCCCTGCAGCGCGATTGACGCATCTATCAATTTACGCGTCCATATCAGTGCCTGCGCGTGGGCATCGGGTCTATTTTCTAGAGCAATATAACAGACAAAAGCAAAGCAATTGTGCGGTGCATAGCTTAAAAAGGATTCGCTATCACCTGGGATGTGGCGAATTGAAATATTTATCACTTTAGCAGCATGGTGTGTAAAAATGTTTTTCATTATGTGGATAAATTGGGTAAAATTTGCTTCGGGTATGAAATATTCTTGTAATATTTTTGATACCGTTTGTGATTGCGTCGCGAGCGATTCGACACGGTGGCTCATTTCATGCGAGCGCCAGACGACCTAATTACTTTTTTTCAAAAAAGTCTTTTCTAAGAAAAAACGGATTTTTTGTGCGATAGAAAATTCACTCACTACATATTTAAGATATCTGGCGCTTATGCAATTATAAAGTGATTTTTTTGATTGATAAGGAATCATGAGCTGTGGTAGTGTCAGCGGTTCGTCTGTTTTTCGTCACGTAAAGGTGACAAGTTGATCAAAATCTGGCCCATAAAGATTTGCATTAAAAAGGGCGACATCAGGATGATGCGCAACATGTGTTTTGTAAAAATCAATAAAATCATCTACTGCCACAATATCAAGGTGTCTTTATGGGTCTCTACCATGGACATTAACTGCTAAAAATCCCCCAACAGAAAAATC
The DNA here is from genome assembly GCA_021847535.1 of bacterium. Classification (GTDB taxonomy): domain Bacteria; phylum Babelota; class Babeliae; order Babelales; family Babelaceae; genus BOG-1370. The sequence goes on along the minus strand of JAJZMR010000062.1, from coordinate 2,426 downwards.
ATTGTATGACTGCATAACCTGCACGGCAAGACCATGTCTTAATAAAAACTCTTGTACGTCGCGCCAGCGTATGCCGGCTTGAACGGTAACCACTTTTTTTTCCGGATCGAATGCGGTAATAGCATTGAGTTGCGCTGTATCTATAACAAGACCGTCTTGGCACCATACCTGGCCTCCCATGCTATACTTACCACCAGCAAGCGCAATGGGTTTTTTGCTGGTCGTCACAAGCTGATGGAGCTCTGTAATGGTACGTGGATATTCAATACGGTCTACCGTTGCTTGATAAAAGCGACTAAAATCAGTCACCTGTGTAGGCGCAAGAAGAATTGAAGGCAAAGTCAAGGTCGAAGTGCGACAAGTTCATAAAAAACCTCATGAGGGGTTTTAAAGTTTAAACATTTTCTTGGCCTATGGTTGAGAAGATTGTGAATCAATCGATTGACGTTTTCAACCTGGGGCTTCTGCCAAGGTGAATGTGGGTCAGAGAAAAATGTTTTAACATCAAAGAAATCACGCAGTGCGCGGTGCTTTGCAAACTCAAGACCATTATCAAAAGAAACTGTTTTAACGAAATTTTTAGGGAAAGAGCCAACAGCATTCAATAAGCTTTTGCCGATTTCAAGAGCCTTCTTGGATTCATTTTTAATGATTTTAATGTAACGACTCTTTTTTTCAATCTTAATTTGATTGTATACTTTCATAGCGACACCTTCTTATATCACCGTTAATTATAACGGATTTGGTGTCGCACTTCATTTTAGAACTTTCCAGTTTTATATTCATTTAATACCGTTTGGCAAAAGTTGCTTGGAGAGCTTTTTTGGATAAAATTTGAGCTATTTAATTGTTCGCTTAAGCTCTTCAATTTCCTGAAGAGTCAATCCTGTCTTTTGGGCAATGGTAGCAACATCAAGCGTATCAAGTAATTGTTTTGCTATTTCACGAGATTTTTTTAATTCTCCCTCGACTCTGCCCTTTTCTATTCCCTTTTCTATTCCTTTTTCTATTCCTTTTTCTATTCCCCTCTGGAATCCCTTTTCGAGTCCTTTTTCAAAACCTTTTGCCATACCTATTTCTTGTGCAGTTTCAAGTTGACTTGCTGCAGAGCGAATAGAATCAAGATAATGGTCATATGCTTCTAATTCTTTTTTTGACCAATTGCTTTGAGCAAGGACTCCGAATGCCTCTTCAAGTACAGGGTCATGGAGCGATGCGGGGATTTTTTGTAGCGTAACAGCATGTTTTAAAAAATAAATCCATTTATCCAAAATAATAGAAAGCTTATCAACCTCCTTGTGAAATTTTTCAAGCTCAATAAAGTGAAACTCAAGGTTCCTAAGCTCATGTTCATGTGTCTGGCTATCTAAGATAAAATGGTGACTTATATAATTTTTTGTTTTAAAGAGTGAAAAATCTAAAATTCCTACAAAAATAACGGGCACTAATTTTTCGTATCGCTCCCCTGAAGCCAGCTGTCTGCTCAGAGCTAGTGAGCTGTAATATTGGGCACGAGCAGCATAATCTTTTTGAGTAATGACTTGCATTTCAATAATATATTGATTATTTTTTTGGTCAGTACACCGCACGTCGACAATTGACGTTTTAGATAAAGGTGTTTCTGGAAAATTATTTGGATCATTGATTATAACATCGACTATGCGCATTTCATTGGCGCGCTCAAGCACACTGTTTAAAAAACTGATTAATATGTTTTTATGTGTTATATCGCCGAACAATTTTTTAAAAACCATGTCACTTCTAGGATCTAAGAACATAATTTTTTTCCTTTTTAAAATTTAATAGTGCGTAACTACGTTAAGTATGCCTTCTAAAAAAAATTATTTAAAGATTTTAGCAATAAACATTTTGCCAAGCAATGCATTGCAAAAATCGTATTTTCTTCAGGTTGCGTATCTCGTTATTTAATTGATATTGTTTTCGTGCTATACTGAAAGGCATGACTATCTTTAAGCTACATTCTCCATTTTTAATTTCAGGCGATCAACCTGACGCTATCGATAAGCTTGTCGCAGCACGTCCGGGCAAGTCGACCCTTTTAGGGGTAACTGGCTCTGGCAAGACTTTTACCATGGCGCATGTCATCGCACAGCAAAAAAAACCCGTCCTTATTTTATCGCCAAACAAGACATTAGCTGCACAGTTATACGAAGAATTTTCTCTTTTTTTTCCGGAAAATAAAGTTTGTTATTTTGTGAGCTATTATGACTATTATCAACCGGAATCCTACTTGCCTGCGCAAGATATTTATATTCCTAAAGAGACAAAAATTAATTCAGAAATAGAGCGTTTGCGTATTGAAGCTGCAGCAAGCATGATTAATCGTCCTGATACTATTGTCATTGCCTCAGTTTCATGCATTTATTCGCTGGGTAATCCTGAAGATTACAAAAATCTAGCTCTCT
>JAJZMR010000053.1 GCA_021847535.1 bacterium | reverse complement strand
TGGTACAATTGAGCAATTTATTGATCAGGAGCAAAAAAATAAAAAAAATGATAAGGTAGTGGCAATTGATTCATGCAATGTTCGTGCATATTGTCATGATAAACTCATTGTATTATATGGTGTTAATAATATATGTGTTGTTGAAACGAGTGATACTATTGTCGTTATGAATACAGAACGTAGCAACAACATGGATCGTGTTGTGGAACATTTATCAAAAAAAGGCTATGAAGAATATCTTTAAAAAAAAGGCCTTAATTACAGGCATAACAGGCCAAGATGGTGCATACTTAACTGATTTTCTTCTGAACAAGGGCTACCTTGTTCATGGGCTTCAACGCCGTGTATCCTCAAGTAATACCGTTCGCTTAGACTCACTTTTTTCCCAACAGCAGCTGGATGATCCTTCTTTAATGATGCATTATGGCGATATGACTGATTCTACTAATATCATTCGTTTAATTGCTGAAATTCAGCCGGATGAAATTTATAATCTTGCGGCACAAAGCCACGTGGCCGTTTCATTTGAAACACCTGAATATACTGCTCAGGCGGATGCTTTGGGTATATTACGTATTCTTGAGGCACTGAGAATAACAGGGCTTGAGAAAAAAACTAAAGTCTATCAGGCCTCAACCAGCGAGCTTTTTGGGAAAGCGGCGCATGTGCCGCAAAATGAGATGACTCCGTTTTATCCACGTTCACCATATGCGGCAGCAAAACTTTATGCTCACTGGATAGTAGTTAATTATCGTCAGGCTTATGGTATGTTTGCCTGTAATGGCATATTATTTAATCATGAATCTCCTTTGCGCGGAGAGACTTTTGTCACGCGCAAAATAACAATGGCCGTTGCTCGCATCGCGCAAGGTCTTCAAGATACCCTTTTTTTAGGAAATCTTGATGCGGTGCGTGATTGGGGCTATGCCCCCGACTATGTTCAGGCGATGTGGCTTATGCTTCAACAAGAGAAGGCTGATGATTTTGTGATCGCTACCGGCATTGCACATAGTGTCAGAGAGTTTGTTGAGGCGTGTTTTGCTTATATTGGAAGATCGATTAAATGGACGGGCTCAGCCATCGATGAGGTTGGCAGGGATGCCCAAACAGGAGCTATTGTTGTGCGCATTGATGCACGCTATTTTAGACCAACAGAAGTTGATATTTTGTGTGGAGATGCACAAAAGGCAGCTACTGTGCTTGGATGGAAACCGACAGTTGCTTTCCATGAGTTAGTTGCTCTTATGATGGCTGCGGACATCGCTTTGGTAAAAGAGGAAAAATCATCATGATCGAACAGGGCGCTGTTATTTATGTTGCTGGTCACCAGGGGCTTGTTGGATCTGCAATTGTTCGGTTATTGCAAAATCAAGGATACAGAAATATTGTTACTAGGACTTTACAAGAGCTTGATTTAAGAGATCAGCAAGCGGTACGGCTTTTTTTTAATGCAGAAAAACCGGCATATGTTTTTTTAGCGGCAGCTCGTGTTGGTGGTATTCAAACAAATGCCTTGCGACCCGCTGAATTTATTTATGACAATCTTGCCATTCAGTTGAACGTTTTACATGCAGCATATGAACATCAAGTTAAAAAACTACTTTTTCTTGGATCGTCTTGTATATATCCACGCGACGCAGAACAACCAATTAAAGAGGAGTCTCTTTTAACCGGGCCGCTTGAAAAGACAAATGAGCCGTATGCTGTGGCTAAAATAGCAGGGATAACTTTTTGCCAATCATACAATAAGCAATATGGGACAAATTTTATATCAGTTATGCCGACAAATTTGTATGGCCCGGGTGATAATTTTGATCAAAAACAGGGCCATGTAATTCCTGCTTTAATTGCAAAATTTTGTGATGCGGTAAAACATAAAAAATCTGCGGTTGTCGTTGGTGGTTCGGGTACCGCTTACCGAGAATTTTTATACGTTGATGATTGCGCCCAAGCACTTCTTTTTCTTATGAATCACTACAATGATTCTGCGACTATTAATATAGGCTCTGGTACTGATATTACCATTAAGGAGTTGGTTGATCGCATAGCACGGATAACAGGGTTTGAGGGGACTATAGTCTGGGATACAAAATTCCCCGATGGAACTCCTCGTAAGCAGTTAGACGTTCGTAAGTTGCGTGCTTTAGGGTGGCATGCGCAAACGTCCTTGAATGAAGGTTTATTAAAAACAGTTGCATGGTATAAAAAACATGAAAATAAATAATTTTTTGGTTGTAGCGAGTTTCGTTTCAATAGTGACGTTAAGTGTCTATGTTATTCAAAGTAAAAAGACGGTTACATTTGATAATTCAATGCGTTTGGCTGAATTTCCCGATATTTTAAATAAAAATTCGGCATATCCGCAGCTGTATGAAGCATTTAAGCGATTATATGAAAAAAATCATGTCTCGTCTGTATCTGCTCATGCCCCCTATAAAATTCCTAAAATTATTCATCAAATTTGGCTTGGATCACCATTTCCTGAAAAATATAAGGCGCGGCGTGACACGTGG
>JAJZMR010000092.1 GCA_021847535.1 bacterium | reverse complement strand
AAATAGTACCAAACAGCCCCAAAAGAGTGGAAACCTCCGCCGTTGCGGTAAACAATGAAAGATATGACATCTCTTTTTTTACCAACTCATCAAATAAACTAAAAATTTGCTGTGAAAAAAAATCTTTTTCTTGTATAGTCGGTTCAGCTTTTGTCTGTAAACGATCTTTAAATGCCTGATGAGCGGGAACAAGAAAAAATCCTGCATACGTTTCTTGTAATGTTGAAACCATCAATGTTAATTGCTCTAACGTATGCGCGGAGGCTAAAGCTGAACGGGCCTGTTTCAATTGCCTTATTTTAACACGAAGCAAAAAAAATCGATGTAAAAAAACTGTCCAACAGACGATAGATAAACTCAATAAAACCAACAAGACGGCCTTACTGACAGAATCTGATTGAAAAATGAGTTGCGCGACGGCATTTCCTGAAAAAAAAGTCATAAAAAATCCTTTTATTAATGATAGTTATTTTAACACACCTTGTAGGTAACGCAAAATGGTTTCACGACTAGAATCATCATGCTCAATCTGATAGGCATATGCTTGCTGTAATGCCTTGCCCAATGCAGGCCCTGAGTAGCCTAAATCGATCAGATCATGCCCCGTTATAAGAGGCTTTTCTGCCTGATATAAAACCCCGTATTCTTGCGCTTTAGTAATAAATTCATCAATCGCCGGCAATTGTCCAGATAAAGGGCCATTTCTTTCTGGATTCCGCCCCAATTTATCTGCATAAGCAAGTTGTGCAAGTATATACAAGTTCAGCTGCGGCGCTAATTGCTGAGCCAGCCGTTTGTAGGCACGAAAGGTTGCCTGTTGCGCAATAAACTGTCCCGGCGCCATGTGGTGGCGCACCAATATCGCAACCTGATTTATAAGATCCTTATTGCCCATCATGCGACTACATAATTTTTTTGCGGGAAAAACCCCTGCCCTCTCATGATTAAAACTCCGCCATCGGCAATCTTTTTTTTCTGTTGTTGTCGCCTTGCCCAGATCATGACAAAGGGCCGCATAACAGAGCAATCGACGATCGACCTTTGGCCTTTGCACTGCCGCATCAAGCGCCTGCATTGTATGCTCAAATACATCTCCTTCTGGATGCCAGCCTGGTTCCTGCGGTACGTCGATTAATGCACCTAATTCAGGGAAAAGTGAGGCTATGCGGCCGACATGTTTAATCCAACGCAAGCCGAGCGACGGCCTATCACTGAGCAGCATAAGTTTGTCACATTCAGCATGGATTCGCTCAATAGAAATACCCTCAAGTGACATGGTACGCGCAATATCATCAAGCTCCCTATCGGGCTTCATATCAAATCTTCCAATAAATTGCATGACCCGATAAAAACGTAATGGGTCTTGCGCAAAAAATGCAGCATCTGGAACTGAAAGAATTTTATTTTTAATAGATGCTTGCCCATTAAAGGGATCTATCACCTGCCCTGTTGCACAATCAACAGCCATGGCATTCATAGTAAGATCACGTCGACGCAAAGCATCCACGATCGGCATTGTCGGGTCAATAGCCACAAGAGGCTTTCTGCCTGAAGAGTCACGACGCGGTAACGACCAATCGATAGGGATACCGTCGATACGCAAGACGCCAAAACTTTTACCATCGCAATGCACATTGCCAAAGTGGGCTAATAAAGTCTCTACATGAGGCATTGTTAACCCATGAATTTCAATATCTACATCATGAACAGCTCGGTTTAATAAAAAATCGCGAACCGCCCCTCCCACAACATAAACACGGGCACCTTCATTGAGCAAAATATTGACAATATCATATATTTTAGGCAAAACTTGCCAAGGTAGTGATGCTAACAATAAGGATTTATCTATGAACATATTTTTAACCATTTTTTTGTTTACCTGGTGCTCATCAATTTTTTCAGCATGGCAGCTTCCTGATTTTATAGCAAAATCATTGGCAAAATTTTCTCCAGAAGAAAAATCATCTCACGAACTGATAAAAGTGAGTCAACCTACAACATGTATCGTAACACAAGAAAAGGGGACGATTAAAGTAAAAGGGTGGGATAAGCAAGCAATATCGATCGATATTATACAAAAAGGAACACCCGATGAACTTGAAAATACCAATATTATTATAGACAAAAATAAGCTCCCCCATGAAATAAGTTGTATCGTGCAACAAAAAAACAATGAAAAACAGCAGTGCGCACACGTATCGCTTGTAGCACGTGTACCGACTAAAACAGATGTCATTTTGCAATCACACAAAGGATCGGTAAAAACGAAAAATATAGAAGGTGCACAATCGATTCAAGCTGACCATGGCGATGTGACGATACATCTTAAAAAATTTACTGTCGAAAGTTCTCTTTTTGTTCATGCAAAAAAAGGGACGATCATCCTTGAAACGGCTAAAAAGACACAAGCAAATCTTTCGGCATCAACTCAACGCGGAACTATAACTTCAGATCTTTTAGTAACACTACAACCACACACAACACTTCTAAACAGAGAATATTGGTACCAGATCAGAAAGGATATTCATGGATTCTTGGGTGAAGGAGGCGCACCAATTACCCTTGAAAATGAAATGGGCGATATTAAAATACGCGTAGCT
>JAJZMR010000044.1 GCA_021847535.1 bacterium | reverse complement strand
AAAATAGTTACTAACATCGCGCTTCTCCTTTTTTATTATTGGGTTTAGTGCGATGTTAAATCACTTATTTTTATATTTCAAATTTCCGAACTGGCGTTATTATTATTGGCAACATAGGCAAATTTATTATCGGGAGTAATAGCAAGCCCTGCGGGAGTAACGCCAACATTAACGGTTGCAATCACCGTATTTTCGTAAGCGCTCCATGCAGTTATTGGCAATACAGATAAAAGCAGCGCGTTAAAAAAACTTTCTCTTGCAACCATATCCATTCTTTCTTGAATATTATGACTAAAATATTATTCATTATATTCAAAAACAAGGATGGAATCGTTGTCAACAAGCTTGTACCGTAGTTCAAAAAACGGTTAATTATCATTATTTTTTGTTAGACGACGAACGTGCGCTCGAGCGCCACATCATACTTGTCCAATTCGTAAAAACTTCTGAAAGAGCCTCTTTTGAAGGTTAATTGCGTTTATTTTTTTCCAAAAAATTGACAATTACTTGAGTCCATGTCTCCATTGAATCATAAAATTGCTTACATTCTTCTAAGCTCAAAAGGAAGCCATTTTTTAATTCAGATTTTACACTAATGTCCGCACTGTCGCCATGCAAAAGAAATACAAAACCTATATGAACCTTGCCAACTTCATTAGAGTCGTCATTTAAAATGCCCAATGGTTCGATGGTATAATTGCCATTAAAAGAGACTTCTTCGTCAAATTCTCGGCGCGCCCAGGCAGTAATGTCTGCACCCTGGATATCTTCTTCTCTAATATGGCCCCCGATACCAAGGCTATATTTGTTTTGAAGTCTTGTTTCTGTTGCCTTTGCACGGCGTTGCATGAGAAAATATTTGTTTTCGTGCGTAAATACAAGATACGGGATAATCTGTTTGTATGTTGGGTCTATTTCCATCTGAGAACGAGGAAGGAACTCCTTATGCGCTTGAATCAGTGTGCTATAGTGAGCATAGTCTACCTGTGCAAGTCCGTTCCATTGGTCGATGCCATTAAAATGCGTCCGTTTAACGACTAAAATAAGTTCATCTTGATGCTTTATGGCCGTCATAGCTGTTGCTTGTTTTGCTTCTGTCATTGTTAAAATCTCCTAATTGCTTGAGTAGCTTTTTTGTTTCTGGCTCATTGGATAACGGCAGGGTATCACAAAATGCCGATACTTAATAAACCGATCAGAGGATTAATTATGTTGATTATAATATTTTTATGAAGGTTTGGTTAAAAATATCTGTAACAAGTATAACAATTTAAGGAGAATCGTAAAACCCTATGTCTTCATCGCCATTTGCACTTAAAACAAGCAATTCATCGACTCTTTTAAAGCAAAAAGCTCCGCCGCTCAATGCGTTTAACCAAAACATCGCTGATAAGTTAGAAATCATCCTAAAGTATCAAAATTCACCTATTAGACGATAAAAAAATAATTTAAAATTAAGTAATTTCAGGACTTCCGCAGTAGCCTGAAAGATCTGATCTGATTTGACTTTTGATTAAAAAAATACTCTCTTAGAAGGAATGAACCCCAAAAAAGAGAGTATTTTTATGTCATTGAAGACTATCCTAACGTACCCGATATTATTGATCTCGTCCATCGAAATAAGAAGTTTTGCAGCGCTTGGAAGAAGAATTCAAAAAAGCGGCGATACAGTGCAGCGATTGCTCGTGCCAGAAAATGTTCACCGGAACAGCGCCTGAAGCAGGGATCACTGGAACCTGCGGCTTTGCGCGAAAAATTTCGGGATTGCCATATATGTGTACCATCTTTATTTCTCATTTTAAAGAACTGGCAGAAATGGCGCAGACCGACCAGACGCATTTTAAAAATTATCATGTTGTTGCGCATGCAGACAGCACCGGTATATTTACGCCGACTTATCGTATTCAAGAAGGGATATCATATCAAAATGATGCCTTTTTAAGGCTACACCAGGCAGCGAATAATTATCTGTGAATGTTGCTACGAGATTGATCATACTATATAAAAACCGACTACCTAAAGATCGACAGGCCTGTGCAACAGACTAAACTCTTGAGCTCGTGCCATAAGTTCTTGTAAAACTTCATCAGTAATATCGCCACTTTCTTTAATAGTGTTGTATACCTGGCTATAACTTAATTGTATATACGCAATAAACTGTATCGCAAACTCCCTAACAACCGTCTGCTTAAGCGTATCTAAAAAATTATATTTCAATAAAAAGAGCATCAAAACTTGGTCTACAAAGGATATAGGTGCATGTTCAGCCTGCTTTAAAAGCTCCACAATTCGAGCACCTCGGGCAAGACGTTGTTGAGAAACCATGTCTAATTCAGAACCAAACTGCGAAAAAGCTAATAACTCTTGATACTGAGCAAGCTCTATCTTTAATGCACTAACCATTTTTTTCATCGCAGCCGTTTGTGCAGCACCACCGACACGAGATACCGAAAGTTCGACATTAATTGCAGGACGAACCCCGCTATTAAATAATTTAGTATCAAGAAATATTTGACCGTCAGTTATTGAAATGAGGTTTGTAGGAACATATGCAGTTATATCATCACTTTGAACTTCCACAATAGGAAGGGCCGTTATTGAACCACCACTGACAAATTTTCCAGCCCGCTCAAGTAACCGAGAATGCAGATAAAAAACGTCCCCGGGGTAAGCCTCTCGTCCAGGAGCACGCCGCATAAGAAGAGACATTTCTCTATAGGCAATGGCGTGATTACTCAAATCATCATAAATAATAAGAACATCTTTTTTTTGATCCTTGAAAAACTCCGCAATGGTGCATCCAACATATGGCGCTAGGTATTTATCAAGAGCAGGTTCACTTGCATCAGCACTTATAACAATAGTGTAATCGAGCGCCCCGAACATACGCAGCGTATTAACAAGGCGCGCGATATTTGCTTGCCGGTGACCGATGGAGACATAAACGCAAATAACATTTTTATCTTTTTGATGCAAAATTGCATCAAGCACCACAGAAGTTTTACCCGTCGAGCGGTTGCCAATAATAAGCTCACGTTGCCCTTTGCCGATAGGAATCAAAGCATCAACAGTAAGCGTACCTGTTTCAAGAGATTGGTTAATAGGCGTTCGCTCTATTATACCGGGAATAACTTTTTCAATGGGCCGATATTCTTCAACAGCAATTGGACCAAGACCATCAATAGGGCTGCCGAGTGCATTAACAACACGTCCCAAAAAACCATTGCCTACCGGAGTTTTAAAAACAGCTCCTGTACGTTTGACAATCTCGTGTTCTGCAACAGAAATATGCGCGTAAAGAAGAAAAATAGTAACGGTATCATCATCTAAATCAAAAATAATTCCCTTATTACCACCTTCAAATTCAACCATTTCACCATAGACTGCATCAATTAAGCCATAGGCAGTACAATGGGCATCGCCAACTTGGACAACTTTGCCAATTTGGGCAAATTCAACAGCCTGATTTTTTGTCAGTGATTCTTCAAATAATGATAATATATCTACGCTTTTAATATCCATTTTTTTTACCTTACCATACGCAATGCTCGTATTTTTTGAGCAATTGACGACTCCCATATATAATTTTGAGAAATAATTTTTATCCCCGCAATAAGTTCGGTATCAAGCCTAAAAGTGGCATTAACCTGGCTTGCTGTCAAAAAACCAAACGCTTTAATAATTTCTTGCTGCTCGCCACTACTCAAACGATGTGAAGTCATAATGGTAGCCTCTTGGTATCCGATGGCTTGTGCAAAGCGAACCCCGATCAAATCAATTATTTTTATCACCATAGGCAACCGATTTTGCATCACCAACACGATGACTAATTTTTTTAATGCATTTTTAAGACACTCTGATGAATCAGGAGCAGCGCGCATAAAAATTTCTAAAAAAAGATTCCCTTTTGTCTCAAGATCAATATCAGCATGCGTGGCAATAAACATGCTCGTTTTTCGTTTTTTTAAAAAAGAACTCACCTTGCTTAAATTGTTAAAATCATCGGGAGTCAAACATTTTCTATATACATACAAAAAGGCATACGTATATTTTTTTATAATCTGAGTATCATACGTTTTCATAAATCTTTTCGATGTCGTGCTTGATCATACAATTTTTCTATTGTATGGCTCAGAAAACCATGATCATTCTTCTCAAAATAAAGCTTAAGCTCTTGTTCGACCTGCCGTATAACGTCAGGCGACAATTGCGCATATAATAGATCTTTTTCTCTTTGTTGATTAATAGAATCCTGGTGGGATTTATAAAGCGCATAACGCCTATTCAAAGCATCTTGAGCTGCAGCCTCCCGCTCATGTATAACCACTTGGGCTGCCGTCGTTTGGTCAAAAATTCGCAAAAAAATAGTCTGTATATAATCCGCTTGCGCTTTATTTTTTTTTACCCGAGCTTCAAAAGCAACAAGTTTTTGCTCTAATTCGGCCTGCAACACAAGGCTCGCTTGGCGAACCTGAAGAAGATATACACCAACATATCGCCGATAAAAAAAATAGACAAGAGTTGCATAAACTGCGTAATGCACCAATGAAAAAAATATATCTATACTATTTTTCATGGAGTATCCGCTGAATGATATTCGTAGAAATATTTTTAACTATTTTATTTTTCATTTCACTTGATACTTGCTGGGGCCTTGACGAATCACGTACACCTGCCCAATGGAAAGATTGAGTTTTATGTTTTTCTGTAAAAAAAAGAAGAATTTTTTTTTGTAACGCAATCAATTGATCCCTTTTTTCCAAATCTTGTAAGGCAATCAGCGTTTCCTGTTCTTTTATACCACTTTCAATCAATTCATTTTCCTGACGTTTACCCATAATAAAAGCATAAGCAGGCGCTAAAAAAAGTTTTGTCAATATCCAATAAGCAATTAAAAAATGCACCAATTGAACAATGAGCGTAAAGTCAAGCAGCGAAGCCATAAATAAGCAATAGTATCGAAACGCCTACACTTGCCAGCGAACAAGTCTCAATGATTGCCATGGATGTAATCAATATAGGAAAAAGTTTTGAACTACTTTCAGGATATTTGGCGACATTTTCACATGCTTTAGCGCCTACTAATCCCTGAGATAATGCGGGACCCATAGTACCTATTGCAACGGCAAATGCGGCTCCTAATAGAGCGGCGATCTTTACATATGACACAAATTCTTCCATAGAGCACCTTATATAACGTATACTTTGCGTAATCTATATATAGTAACTATAAACCCTTTATATACAAAAATCGATCTTTTGTGCAAACTTTTTTAATTTTTGTAAAATGATAAAAAAAGTGATATCCTCAGGATTCCTTCTAGATCGCTACTTTCAGATAAGTAGCCTGTCAGATATTTATATCTTATTGAAGAATGTAAAAACGCATGAAAACAAAAAAAATTATACTTTTATTATGCTCTATTGCGCAAGCAACCATCTACACAGAAACAGATTCTTTTTCCGTTGATCATTTTGATCAAACTATCGGCTTTGACGATGATTTTAATGATGGCGAGACGAATTACAATCAAGAAATAAATAAAATGATGCATCAAACACGCGGGCCAAGCGACTGCACCTTTGATACCGAAACGCTTGTTGCGATTGCAACAGGTATTTTGAATCTTCCAGCTCTTTTGCAATTTAATGCCTATAAGCATACTAATCCAGTCGTTATACGATCGCTGCATGACCTTCCTAGCCTTAACCCCTGGTATGGATCTGCCGACAAATTCACTGCTTATGCTACGCTTTTCTACAACCCCATGACCCATGCGTACTTCACCCATTGCGGCAAGCATATCACCGACTACCTTGCTGTTGCTCCTGAAGACGCACTCATTGGTGAGCTTGAAAATTTAATTTCGTTTGTTCCCCAGGTGCTGCCTCTTTTTAATACTGCAACCCTTCAGCAACGACGCTTGGGCTTTATGTTGGGAGCATCAAAATGTTTTGGCAATCTTCGCTTTAATATAGCTGCGCCTCTCTACTATCTTGAGCTTAATTTTTACCTTACGCAAAAGCAGTTAGATGACCTGAATGCGGCCCCATTTTTTGGCGGAGATGCCCCTATACCAGACAGCGATATCGCACAAAATGAAGGTTTTTCCATTTTTGATACAACCGTTTTTGCAGAACACCATGCTATAGCTGATAAATTTGGCTTGGGCGACCTGCGTATTTATGCCGACTATATCCTCTTTGAAGGAACACGCTGCCCAACCCGTATTGGTGGCCAAGTGACCTTACCCAATAATACCGTTATACGCCATTCAATAGTAGGAAGCTCTTTTAATCCCTGTTATCCAGGTCCAGCCTTAAACATTGATCAATTTGCAACACTCCAGTGTATTGCCGAAGGCGATCCTGCAGATCCGCTCACTTTGACGGCGAAAAACGATCTAGCCACTCTATCTCAAACATTCGCATTGCAATTTATAGACCGTGTCAGTGCAACCGTGCTTGAAAATTCTTTAGGTCAAAAGCATGTAAGTTATGGTTTTTTAACTGAATTTTTTATACAACTGACTGAGCGAACAAACTTCAACCTCTTTTTTGAGTGGGACCAATTTGTTGCCGGACCAGAAGATCGACCAGCGCGCCTTGTCATCTCTCCAGGCGAATCGCTTGACCGTGACTATGCCGATCCCCAATTAGCTCAGGACAACCTTACCTTTTTACAACAACGCTTTAATAATATTTTATTTCCACCTATAGGCCATTTTACTATAAAACCAGGGGATATCTTTAAAGCGCGTGCATATTCACAAACAAATTATCGAACAGGACAGTGGCGTATCGGTTACGATTTATGGTATCAATGTAAAGAGCGAATTGATCTTTGTTGTAATTGTGCAATTCCGAACAGTCAACTGGATATCCAGTCGGCCGCGAAGCCTGCAGCGCTCCAGGGAAAAATTTTTGCACAAGCAAGTGTCCAAAAAAATCCAGAGGAATACCAACATTTTGGCTGGAAAGTTGGCCTGAAGGGAGAGGCTACTGTCAATAATTACGGGATAGGCAAGGACTGGCTTATAGGTTTCGATTTTGTTGCTGATTTTTAAAAATATAAGGAATGAGTATGAATAATTTTTTTCCCACTATCCTTCTTGTTATTGTCTTTCAAAGCTTGTGTGATAGCTCCATTACAATCGAAATGGCGGGATTACCAACCATCGATAACACCGGACTAGTAAATATCGGTAATATCTCAGATTTTCGGGAAAAAGTTGAAAAAATGATCAGCTATAAAATCGATAAAGAACACGATCTTAAAGATTTCGTCCACCTTGAGTTGGAAGGAAAATTAAATGAAGATACACTCAAAAAACTCATTAATCTCTATATAAAAAAATTTATTAAAATCTCACAAAAATATTTTCATGACATACGTCATTTAAAGCCAATGTTAATAAAGCTCATCTGGTCATGGGCACATCAACGCAATCGTGAAGACTCTCTTGTGCTTATGTGGGCAAACATTGAACCTGGCAAAGAAGAGATATTCGTGCGGGAATTTACTCCAACACTTAAAGTATTTTATACATTTTTGCTCGATATTGATATCCTATTAGAGGATATCATGCATAGCTGCCCAAAAAGTTATGCTCGGTATCTTGAATGTAAAAAATTAGTTGAAGAAAAACATCAACACAATGGATGAACAATCTACCCAGTCAGTGCGCATTGCAGGAACCATTGAACGGTTTATTTTTAATAATCCTGAAAATGGATATACCGTTTTTATAATTACTCTAGACAAACAACAGAGTATCACCGCTTCAGGGGTAGTCCCGCATGCTACGGCAGGTCAAGAAATAGAGCTTATCGGCCAGTGGGTTAATCATAAAAAATTTGGTCGACAGTTTGCGATAGAATCCTCTATTCAAAAAATACCATCCACGTTAACCGGCCTTAAAAAATATTTAGGTTCAGGCCTTATTAAAGGTATCGGCCCTTCATATGCCGAAAAATTAGTTGACCATTTTGGCAATGCAATCATGAACATTATTGAGCATGAACCAGAAAGATTACAAGAAGTTGCTGGTATTGGCCAGAAGCGGGCACAACTTATTACTGCGTCTTTTATTGAACAAAAAGACATTTCTCATATTATGATTTTTTTGCAGGGGTACGGGATATCGCCGGTATATGCAGCAAAAATTTATCGCCAGTACCGCGGAAAAACGGTAGATGTCTTGAAAGAAAACCCTTACCGACTTGCAGATGAAGTATGGGGGATCGGCTTTAAACTTGCTGATGATATCGCACAAAAAATGGGATTTGCCACAGAAAGTCCCCATCGCGTAACAGCAGGCATCATCTATACACTGCAATTGTATGGACAATCAGGCACCAGCTACATACCGCACGAAGAGCTTGCACAAAAGGCTTGTAATCTATTAGAGCTCAACTCAGACTTAATTGAACAAGGCATGGCAACACTTATTATTCAAGAAAAAATCAAAGAGCTCATCTTTCAGGAAAAAAAATATTGTGCACTCATGGCGCACTATAATGCAGAACGCGGCATAGCACATAAGCTCCAGCAACTTGTACGCTATCCGGCATTAATAGCAATTGATAGCACCGCTCTTTATCAAAAACTTACTGCACATAAAATCGGCTCACTTGTCCTTAACGATGATCAAATACGTAGTATTATGACCATATTTGAAAATAGAGTGACGGTCATTACCGGAGGCCCAGGAACAGGTAAGACGACTCTCATACGGACGCTTCTTACGGTGCTTGATCAAGAAAAAATAGTATACAAATTGGCCGCACCAACAGGCAGAGCTGCTAAGCGGATTACTGAGCAAACGGGAAAATTTGCAACAACAATCCATCGTCTTTTGGAAATTGATCCACAGACATTCACTTTTTTGCATAACGAATCCCATGCATTAAAAACGCAGATGCTTATTGTCGATGAAAGTTCTATGGTGGACATTTTTCTTGCCCATGCACTCTTAAAAGCAGTTCCTCTGGGAGCATCGATTGTCTTTTTAGGAGACATAGACCAACTGCCATCTGTCGGACCAGGGAGCTTTTTAGCCGATTGTCTTGCAAGTTCAGTAATCGCTCGCGTAAAATTGACACACATTTTCAGACAAGCTCAGAATAGTCTCATTACACTCAACGCTCACCGGATTATCACCGGACAACCGCCGATAAAAGCAACTCCAGAAACACGTCATGATTTTATTTTTATCCCCGAAGCTCAAGCAGAAAATCTGTTTGAACGCATTATCCATTGCTATAAAACGGTCTTGAAGCAACATACTATAGCTCAAGAAAATACCGTTATATTAACACCTATGAACCGCGGGGTTGCGGGCAATTTTACGCTCAATCATAATTTACAAGATTTTTTGAACGGTGGAGAAAAAAAATCAATTTCTGCAGGAAATACCACCTTCAAATTAGATGACAAAGTGATGCAGATAAAAAATAATTATGAAAAAATGGTTTTCAATGGGGATTGTGGGACCGTTCAAGAGATAGATTTTCATGAAAAAACAATGACTGTTCTGTTTAATGAAAAAACAGTTATGTATGAATTTGATGAACTCAACGAACTTATTCTGGCCTACAGTATGACTATACATAAAAGCCAGGGCTCTGAATATGATGCAGTAATTATACCTATTTTTATGCAGCACTATACCCTTCTTGCACGAAACCTTATTTATACGGCAATCACGCGCGCAAAAAAACTCTGCATTATTATCGGTGAGCCTAAGGCAATTCATTGTGCCCTTGCGCAAGCACGCACAGGACAACGCGTTACCTTTTTAACACATTATTTAAATTCAACACTCTAAATTCGCTATGAAAAAAATTTTCCTCATTATGCTCATCTTTGCTGCTGCTAGTGCGGGCATGGTATGGTATGGCATACATAGTCAAATCATTATCATCACTTTACCCGCCTATGCAGAATACGGCATTCAGCAAACAGATAAAAAAACTATATCCTTTTATCGATATCATAATGAGCAAAAAATTGAAGAAAAAACAACCTTATTATGGTCTCAAGATCTCCAAGATAATATCGCAGCCGTTACATCTGCATGGCTTGCTACAGCTCAAGAAGAAGATCTTGTTCAGAAAAACAACAAAGTCGATATAGTCGCGGTTACATCACAGGAACATGAAGCATTTATATCATTTTCTCATACCCTTTTTGATAGTCAAATGCCGCTGTTGCAAAAATGGCTGCTCATCGAGTCATTGATCCTTACGTTGCGTAAAATTTTCCCCGATTTGCAAACATTGCATCTTCTTGTTCAGGGAAACATTTTTGCTGATGAACATATTGATTGTTCACAAAGTATCCCACTTGTTTCATTCATGCAGACTTATACGGCATCAAAGACGCACAAAAAAAATAACGGTGAAAAGCTCACTGTTGTTATACACCCTCATGGCGACAAACAAACAACTGGTAGAATTATCCGCTGCGAATTTGAAAGAAATTATATGCGACAACTAGCACAAGAATTAAAAAATATTTTAGAAAAAAACAAACAGGTTACTGTCCTTATCACTCATGAAATTGGGCAATCGGCAACTCAAGAAGATAATGCAATGCTCGCCAATAGACTTCCGGCAGACCTCTATATTGACTTGCAAGCATATGAAAGCAAAAAGATGCTTCCAGAATTATCATGTTATTTTCAGCTTTATAATCCACTCACCGATTTTTGGCAAAAACGGGACACAGGCCTTGCTCTGACTCCACTACATGCCGCCTATTTAAAAAATATCACGCAATCATGCGCTTTTGGATTATCAATTGTTGAAAATTTAAAAAAAAATGGTGCCAATCATTTTTTTATCAATCCATTACGTGGAATCCCACTTACATCACTTGTTGGAATAAGTGTTCCGAGTATAACGATAGAATGTGGATTTCAGAATATTGATCAAATAAAACAAGTTGCACAGCGACTCGCTGATGGATTACTTGATGCATTTTTTTGATCGGTACTCTTGAGATTTATAGGGTAAAATTTTAATATATTGAGAGAATATTTTTTACCTAAGGAGCTGTCATGGAATATCTGTCGAAACATAATCTGGAGATCGCAAAAGGGGTCATGTACCTCTTTTTAGGTATCGTTTTAGGACTACGCGCATTTAACATTATTCATGCAACATTTGTTGATTATATCATCTTTATTGTAGCAACCTATTTTATTGGTTGCGGACTTTATTATGCTGGACTTTACCAAATAATTATTAATTTTGTACAAAATAAAAAATAAGGAATCATACTTATGAACGCACCAATGATCAAAGGCTATCTCTACCTTGCTATAGCCGCACTTTTGCTTCTTATCGCCTTGCCAACCATTTTAAATATTATTTTGATCGGTATCGCGATTGCGTTTATACTTTCTGGGCTTTCTACCCTTAAAGAAAATATACGCCTATAAAAAAATCAACCTGCGCCGAGTATATGCTGCACACAATCATATGCATCCTTAAATTCTTGATCAAGCGCAGTCAGCCTGAAAAATTTTTCTTCCACCTGTACCCATGGGTCAACGCCTCGGAACTTATTGGTCCGCTGACCTTTATTAAGATCATCGGCATGGGTATGCGCATCAAAAATTTGCTTCATCCATGCGACTATTTGAGAATCTGATGAATTGACAAGCCGATACCACACATCGTCATCAGCCCCATGCTTTATTTCTTGAAGCGTTATTAATGAAAGTTCAAGCGCTCTACGTAGCGCCAAAACAAAAATCTCAGAAACATAGGCACTTGATGGACACCCCCAGCGATAGAGCGTATGCCATAAAGGTATGTAGGCAAATTTTTTAGCTTGATCAACACATATAAAATACCATCGATCGCCTTCAAATTTAAGATTCTTCAATATTTCACATGCCTCAGCACGCGTAATTAATCCTTCTATAATTCCACCGGTCAGGTTATATTCAAGCCGATCGGCGCATATTTCTGGCAAAGAATTTTCTAAACAGAGAAAGGCTGAATTTTTATGATCAATGTCACTTAACTTAAGACCATATTTATTCAAAATAGCAGGAATATCTGTTTCATTTAAAAATTCAAGATGATGGTCATCTTGATAAGAATTTTTGCCATCTTTATGCTCAAAAAGATAATCCCCTACATGTGAAAATGTAGTATGTGAAGCATCATGAAGTAATGCAGCGACCTGCTCATTAAATGGAGCTCCATAGATACGGCAAAGCCAATAAACACCTAAGCAATGGTTGTAGCGATTGTAGTCTATTGCCTGCGGTGCCATGGGCAGCACGAGTGGATCTATGCCATATTGCCTGACTTGTGCGAGCCTTTTAAAAGCCTGCGATTCAACCAAATCAATAATCAACGGATCATCAAGCACGACGTCTGCATAAAGAATTTTTTTTATCAAACTATTTGGTTGAACAAAATTTTTATCGTCAACTCGTGCATGATTATAAAAAGCCCCTAAAATGAGAGAACTGCTTATAAAATATAAAGTTATTTTTTTCATATTTTCCTGCTTGATAGGATATATTTAGAGCAATTTAGTCATATCAGTTGCCTGGCCATCAGATGAAACGCGAATAATCCGTGTAGGTGACGCAACCTCAACTCCATTTTCACGCAACTTTTTAACCAATTCAAGCCTCACATGCGAGCTGATCTCCCATTGCTCCATAACCTTATCAGCCGTCAAAAATCCACGCACAAGAAATTGATACCCATTATCCACAAAATCATGAAGCAAAACAATTGGTGCAGGGGATTTTAAAATCATAGGGTTATCATGAAGTACGCTTAATAATATTTCTTTAACCCGGTGTGGATCTTTTGTATAAGGAACAACTAATAAAATATCATTGAAAGCAAAATAGCTACGCGAGTAACTCCAGTTAACAACCGGATTCAAAATAATTTGCGAATTCGGCACTATGACCGTAACACTATTTCTTCGGCGAAGAACAACTGACCGCGGGGTGATATGTCGCACAACTCCAATAACATCATCATTAATTTGGATTAAATCACCAATTTTAACAGGCCGTTGGACTAAGATAATAAAATAGGAAAAAAAGTCGCGCAACGGCTCTTGCAATGCAAAACCAAGGCCGCCAATAATAATAGCAAACTTGGTCGTCAATCCTTCAAGGCCTGTGTTTGAAAGGCCAATAAATATAGAAAGCAAAATAATAGCATATTTAGTGAACGCTGATATCGTGTTCTGGATTCCAACACCAACAAGAAATGGATCAAATACTCGTTTTAAAACAAATTGATTGATAACATAATTTAAAAATATACCTCCCATGATGAATAGAAATATTTGCAAAAGAGAAAAGAGCGTTATCGAAATTTCTCTGCCCGTTTCATCTTTTACCGCAGTAAGCTCGCGATGAAAAAAATCTACAATATCAGAAAAACCGATACCATATCCCCAAATCATACCAGTAACCAGGACAAGCGCGATGACAAAAATAGCAAATGAGACAATAATAAAAAAACCATACCAGAGTCTACCTGAGCTAAAACGCTCGCGCATCGATTCGCCTTCTTCATAATAAAAAAATAGATTCGACGAAACATGCTTTAACCGGCTATGTATCCATAAAAAAAGCGGAATGATCAAAAAAGTAAAAAATACTCTGCTTACAATGTAAAAAACTTGCCTGCCATACCCGACATATGGATTACTCATGACAATAATAGCGATAACAAGACATAAAAAACCGTAATAATATTTTTCAACATGCTCTTTTATCCACTGCCATAATGGTGTATTTTCAGGCATGATAGTCAAAACCTGGCGCTTGCCGATTAAAAAAATCGAACCAATCTGAACAACAATAAACATACAAGCCAGCAATATCGTTGGTAAATCGGTCGTAAGAGTATAATCAAGGAAGATAGCATTACGTAAAAAATTAAGAATAACCAAGCTATATAAAACAATCGAAACGACCGTATAGAATCGTCGTTCATAAAAATTACTAATAATCAGATAATTCCGATACTTATTTTCTATTAAAATAAAAGTCATAAATTGATATACAAGATAAATCAGATAGGGCATGGAAAAAAGGTTAACAAGAAGGCATAAATACGGGTCCTGGACTATATGGCTAAAAACGAGTAAATAAATAAAACCCCAAAGAAATAGGCTATTAATGTGAATCATCACAAATTTAATAGCTAATGAGGCCCATAAGCGCATATAAATAATAAATCCAACTCCCGCTGTTCCTGCATGAAGAAACTGGTAAAGGTCTGGTAAAAAAAGTCTCAACAAGAGGTAAATAATACAGACCAAAATACCGTTCACAAAGAACATAAGCGCATACAAAGGGTCTTTAAGATAATCGATCATCTGCGAAAATGCTTGCCCGATATGAGCAAACGAGAAATATTCTATACCTGTTATATAAATACCATTAAAAAATCGACTTAAATCGGGTAAGATATTGCGTATCTGGAACCATTCAATTGATTGCTCTGAGCGCTTCCAAAAACCCTTAGTGGTCAATTCGCTTAGCATAGAGCTCACGCGCTTAAGCGAATCATCAATAACCGTCACAATCGCTTGATATTTTTGAATAAGTTTCGCCGTTACATCGATTTTTTGTATAATATATTCTTCTGTTTCTCGCAAAGATTTTTGAACAGATTCTAAGAGCTTATCATTGTCTTTAAACAGAATACGTCGCTGATCTTTCAGTGACTCCATGAGCGCCTTAACACTTTCAAGTGATTTATTAAAACGCTGCAAACTAGTAATGGCCGCCTCACGACTGTCTGAAATAGCGCGTAAATGACGGGTAAGCTCATTTTTAGCAGTATCATACTCTTTAATAGAATCATCGACATCTCGATCATTTTCAGATCTAAACTTGCGACTCATAAATTTGTACCATGACTTAATAATATCAACTTCCATAGAGTCACGCTTAAAATTTGCTTTTGAAAGATCAATCATTGCCTGAATATATTCTTTTGATGTTTCAACGAATGAATCTTTCGCTAATAAAGGGTCGATTGCTGATAAAATCTGCCACTGCGTCAATGTCTTCGGTTGAAAATTCCAATCCTTAAGAGCATCTAAATCACTTGCCGAAACATTATACTGCGCAACAATGTCAGCAATTTTATTTTTCACTTCAGTTTGCACTCGAACAACATATTCCAGCTTTTCTTGTCGAAGCTTTGTTCGCTCTGCAAGCGAATTGATCCGCTTTTCTTCAAGTTGTGTTTCAGCTTTTTTCACATATTTTATTGGAATAATCGTCGCCCTTTTCACCCGTAGATAATCGCGCTCAAGAATTTCAAGTTGATTTTTTATGATAGCTAATTGCAAGCTAACCATGGAAAGACGGCCTTCTGCCTCTTTGAGCTTCAAAAAAGTGAGATCTTTACGTTGCTCAAGTAACCGACTTTGCAGATCAATTATATCTCCCTTAAGTAAACTGCTTTGTGGCTGTTGACTATGATTTTTCTGCTGTTTTAATTTTTCTTTAATTTCCGACTGCAGTTGATCAATCTCTTTGCCATATCGATCAATGTCCCCCTGATATTTTTGAGCATAACTTTTCAGTTCCGATTGGCGATTTTTTGCATCGCTTATTTTTTGATTAAGTTGTGTCAGATCTTCAAAGCTATAGGATGCTCGTTCTTCAAATTTAAACTTGCTAAAATAGTTTTCTGAAGAAACGCCTTCTATTATTTTTTTAGTCTCATCATAAATCGCATGTAGTTGTTGCATAACGGCATCTCTATCAACAGCTATTTGCAACAATTGATTTAAAAATGATATTTCTTTAGCAACAAGCTCTTTGTCATAAGTATTGCTTGTTTTTTTCAAACGCTCTTGCGCAACCTGTATATCAGCAGTTATTTTTTCAAACTCTTGTTTATAACGATGTGCATCCTGTTGTTTAAAAAGATCTTGATATTCTGATAAGATTTTTTCTCTATTGTCTCTATTTAAAAAAGAGACAGGCGTACTACTTTTTGAAGAAGAAAAAACGTGCGCTACAGTGTCAAGGCCTAAGGAATAGGCCGATGCCCAAGCAAAAAAAGTTATATATGGTATTATTTTTTTCATATCAGCACCACGGCTCCATAATCATTGTTTTAAGTCGATCTGCATGAGGATGCAAAAGAATACATTCACGTAACCACTGTATCATTTTTTTTTCAATAAACACATACTTTTGTAGCTCTAGTATCTGAGTTGTCTGCACACCAAGGAATGCAAGTAATTGTTTATCATCCAATGTGCGCGGCTCAGGGTATATTCCGATCATCATAAAAAATTTGCACAAAAAAAATTTCTTAAAAAATGATATATCAAGAAGTTCATCGTCGATTGAGCGATACAAACAGAGCATAAGTATGAAAATTTCTTCAGCATCGCTATGATCCGGAATAAAAAAATCAATGAGCTCTATAAGATGATGTAAGAAAATAATATTATGCGTTACCCACGATTGTGGTGTAGCAAGAATTTCGATATTTTCAGCAGCGTATCCGATATTTCGCGCGATAGGCAAATAGCTTACCAATGCACCGCGAGTAAGCATGCGCATTCTATTTTTTTTTAAAGTAAAAACCTTTATAGTTCCGAATTTTTGATCGAGAAAAAGATAACCGAATGAATAATCGGTCGGCACGCGTAAAACAATTGCTTGATGTAGTAATTCCATGCTACTTAGTCTACTGCATAAGCAATTAAACCGTAAA
>JAJZMR010000005.1 GCA_021847535.1 bacterium | reverse complement strand
AATGAAACAACGCTTGTTGATCTCATATTGCAAAACAAAAAGACTGATAAAGAGCAAGAAGATCACCAGAAAAAAATAACCCCACTGCATAATAGGGTCTTCTTGTAAACAAACAAGTCTTGCAAAAGCCTGCGCATAACGGAAATAAAAATAAAAATTAAAAAATGGTAAAAAAATAAACCAATAGGGCGGTATTGAAGCGCCATGAGCTTGCAGTTCGTTTTTTGTTGCATACCACCAATAGAACGAATAAAAACCTAACGTTACCAGCAACAACAAAAAGGTCACCGGAAGATTCCGTTTTTTCATAAAAGAATGGCTTACCATAAGAGCTCCTTTTTATACTCCAAAGACGGGATAGGCAGAACGCAGTTTGCCTTTGCATTTTGGTAAAAGCAAAGACTGGTGGAGCTGACCGGGGTCGAACCGGTGACCTCATGAATGCCATCCATGCGCTCTACCAACTGAGCTACAGCCCCTCACCGTATAACTAGATAATTGATTCAAATTTACCTACGATTATAGAGGTATTTTTTTGTAATTTCAATCTTTTTTGCTCTGCTTTAAAAATATGTCCGCCGTTCTTTTCATTTTTATAATTTCAATCTAAGCTATCAACTAAAGATTTGTATAAACACTATAAACAATAATGGAAGTTTTCACATGCAGTATAAAAAATACCTAGCTATACTTATTTTTTGTTCGTCATGGCTCGTTTCATTTACCTCAAAATTTCAGCTGGAAGATGTTTCCATGCATCATGCACGCGCCCATATTGAATGCCAATTATCTCCTGATGAAATTCTTTTCCAAAATTCTTTGCAATTTACGACAAATTCTCCATCAGTCCAGGTCACCAAATGGTTTGCTCTCAAAGAGCCGCATACTTTTTTTGATGCAAAATCTAAAAAAAATGAGCCTGCATACAGCGATTCAGTTATTTTTACCGTCGTTCTTGATTCAGAAGATGAAATTCCTTCACATACTGTTATTCATATGTTTTTTAAAACAAATACATCCATGCAACCACAAGAAAAAGTATTTCCTCTTTCTGCTGCGCGAGAAACAACGGTCATGCAAGGAGCTATCAAGTCATCGTTATCCCTACCAGAGCCTCCTATAAAAAACAGTCAGAAAAGCACACTTTCCAACTTGTTTTCTCGTGCAACGATTGCAGCAACGGCATGGATCCAAGACAAAGAGTTGCCTCTTGTTTTTAAGTTTATACTTGCTTTTATCATTGGACTTATTATGAGCTTAACTCCATGCATTTACCCAATGATACCTATTACCATGGGTATACTTCATGCAAACAAAGCTCATTCATTTTTACGTGGATTTTTATTGGCATCATCGTACACCGCAGGTCTTTCAATGACCTTTGCAATATTAGGCATGCTTGCCGCTTATGGGGGTGCTCAATTTGGTTCATTAATTCATTCTTTGTGGGTCGTCATTCCCTTAGTCGTGCTTTTTGTTTACTTAGGTTTTTCTATGCTCGGTTTTTATGAAATGTATATACCTCGTTTTATGCAGCCACGCCATGGCCACAAAAACACCGGGTCACTTTTTTCGGCATTCACCTTTGGAATGATTAATGGTACAGTAGCTTCACCATGCCTTTCTCCCGGCCTGGCACTTATTTTAGGTATTGTAACAGGACTAGCAAATCCTGTACTTGGATTGCTTTTGCTTTTTGTCTTTGGCGTTGGATCAAGCTTCCCGCTCCTTATTATTGGTACATTTTCAAGCTCGTTACATATTCTTCCGCGCGCGGGCCTTTGGATGATTGAATTTAAAAAAGTCTTTGGTTTTTTATTACTCGGCATGTCTATTTATTATCTCAAATATTTTATGGCTGAATGGCTTTTTTATATTGCGCTCGGCCTTTATATAATCATTGTTGCAAGCTATTACCTTTATCATGGTTTTCTTCATAGATCATCGCTCACTAAATTTGTAGGTGTTATGCTCTGCATCGTTGCGGCCTTCACCTTAACTGAAAGTTATCGTGTTATTTTTAGAACATCGCCTATAACGGCTGATAAAGAAACGCTTGTGTGGCAGCGCGATTATAAACTCATGCGAACACACGCTATCACCCAAAACAAATTATTATTGCTCGATTTTACCGCAGATTCATGTTCATTGTGCAAAAAATTGGAACGCGAATTTTTCAGTCAGCCAGTTATCTGCAAGGAATTTCCAAAATATGGGGTCCCCGTTAAGATCGACTGTACCGATATCTATAGCGCTGACTGTGTTGAAACACGCAAAAAATTTGGTGTTATAGGCAATCCAACAATCGTGCTTGTAAATCCAACAGATGAGTCGTTACTGCAAAAATGGCACGCCGAACTTAATGACATCGATCCACAGGATTTTATTCAGACCGTGCAAAAGCTTCATCATAAACAATAGAGGCCCACTGGCATAGATACCTCATCTATGTACCTAAAATAACCGGACTCATGCCTTCAATTTTTTAATTTTTGGCAAAATATCTACAGGACTTCCGCAGATGCGTGAAAGATGTGATCTGATTTGACTTTTGATTAAAAAAATACTCTCTTAGAAGGTGTAAAACCCCAAAAAAGAGAGTATTTTTATGT
>JAJZMR010000018.1:16672-17016 GCA_021847535.1 bacterium | reverse complement strand
ATCTTTCACGCATCTGCGGAAGTCCTGTATTTAGGCCGCTTAATCACCTGAGCACGGCATTATGCGTGACGGGTTTTTTTTCAGAAGTAATCGTGGATCCTTTTGATATTCCAACTATTATTGCATCATGTCTCATCACGCTTCTTTATGTAACAGTATATCTTGCTGCAGGCAATTTACATGAGAAAGCATCGCCCGGCTTGCTTTTTAAGAACCATGCGTACCAGATCGTTATCGTGATGATTTGGTTTTTGATAGTATCTGGACTTTACCATGGTTATCGGGCGGGAATTTCTCATATTATTGACTTAAATTCGTCATTTTTAATCTTTATTACTGGAGCT
>JAJZMR010000018.1:0-16662 GCA_021847535.1 bacterium | reverse complement strand
TTATAGGCGCGGCAGCTTTCAGAGCAATAAAGACCATCTGTTTAAATCTTCCTATTATTTTGGCATTAGTTGCCATTTTCAGTACGGTTTATTATTTAATGACCGTATACGTTATTTATAAATTTATTCCTGATTCTCATCTTGCAGAGAATGTGCATATGATTTTAGACCTCTTGGTTGCTTTACCCGTTATGGTGACAGCGGTGACCTTAATTGAGTCGCGGGAAAAAACTGTCATGAGGTGAGTTCTGCTGAGAATAAAAGAAGTTGTGCAAGATTTTCAAGCCCGCATGCGGTGATTTTTTCTGTCATATCAAATGTACGTTTACCGGGGAATATGAGATACAAGTGATCGAGGTTCAAGTCAGCAAGTGCTATATGCATCGACTTAGTTGTTTTGGGACTATCAGTATACTTAAACTCAAATCCGTAACGCTTACCGCCCTTAAAGATCAATAAGTCAAGCTCTGCATCATTATGCGTAGACCAAAAATAACAATCTTCAGCACGTACCTGCAAACAATTAATCACTTGTTCGAGCGCAAAGCCTTCCCAAATCGGACCAATTTTAGGTGTTTTTGCAAGTTCTGTGAGCGAGTTCACCCCTGCAAGTGTGTTGAAGATGCCGCTGTCACGAAAATAGATTTTGGGCATTTTGGTCTGTCGCTTTTTTATATTTTCAAACCAAGGCGACAAAATACGTATCATAAAAGTACCGGCAAGAATATCGATATATTTGTTCACTGTTTTGTCAGCAATTTGCAAGGAATGAGCGATTTCGCTTATTTTATAAACCTGGCCATGATAAAAACAGAGCATCATCCATAAGCGACGCATAGTTCGTGGCGATACGTCAAACCCGAAGCTGGATAAATCACGCTCTAAAAAAGTGCTGATATATTCCTCACGCCAAAGAAAACTTTTATCATCTGTTTGTGCTAAAAAAGAACGGGGAAATCCGCCACGCATAAGGAGTTTGGTGGCATCGTCAACATCATTCAACGTAAATGGTGGCAGTTCAATGTAGCCAATACGGCCTGCAAGCGTCTGCGATGATTGCCGAATTAAGTCTCGTGAGGCCGAACCAAGGATCAAGAAACGGTACTCTTTTTCAGGGTCATCTACTAACACGCGCAATACAGGAAACAGCTCTGGGCGCAACTGAATCTCATCTATCACGACCAAAATACCGGCGTAGTTACTTAAGGTAAGCAAAGGGGTATTCAGACTTGCCAGATGCTGCGGATTTTCCAAATCAAAAAATTCTACTGGCGTATGGTATTCTTTGGCAAATTGTCGCGCTAAAGTCGTCTTACCTACTTGCCGTGGCCCCAAAATGGCACAGACAGGATGCACACTTAGATATTCGCCGATTTTTTCTAAATATTTTCTTCTTTCCATGATTATCCATGATATTTATAACCTATACTTCCTATTTTACATGGAAAACTGTGTGGCGGTCAAGATCTTTGATGCTTAATCCTCCCAAACGTGCACGGTCCTTATTTAGGTCTCAATTATGAGAGCCGGTTGTAATTGTTGATTCTGCAAGTAATGCGCCCATTTTTATGGGTGTCTCGTTGCCTTGTGCAGAATTTTGCATGACATGATCAGGTATAATGATAGTATTTTTTTGAAAAAGAAGAACAACCGTTGATCCACCAAAGCTAAAATAGCCAATCTCATCGCCTTTGTTGTGTCTATGGTTAGGTGTATAGGTATGGGTTATGGATCCAACAAAAAGTGCGCCTACGGGGATTATTGCCATTTTGCCGACTTGATCAGTCTCGTATAAAATCACATGACGTTCATTTATTTCAAGTGGCTGAATCCCGCAGCGATACACATAAGGATGTACCGATTGGTAGTCGCCATGAATAATCGTATGCTTTGATGGAATGCCTGAAACGGGAAAGTGTAAGCGATGGTAATCCCACGGGGCAAGTCGTATAATAACGGCCGTTCCATCTTTAAATTCTTCGGCTAAATTGTTATTTTGCAATAATTTTTCAAGTGAAAGAGTGATCCCTTTTATGGGGAAAGAAAGATCTTGGTGAAGTACGGGTATAATTAAAACGGCTCCATCTGCTGGAGAAATAATCGCATTATCACCAGGGAAAATAGGGCGCGCTTCAGGTTTTAGCTTGCGTCTGAAAAAATCGTTAAAAGTCTTAAATTCCTCTACAGGCTGCAAAAAATGACTATCATTTAATGCATATTTTTTTATAAATCCTGGAATAAAATACGAGCTCAATTGACTATCTGCAAACATGCCGGCAATGATTGATGGCCATTTATACTGCGTCAAGATGGATAGCAATGGTCTGCTGTACCACTTACCGTAAATCGCGGCTACACTTTTTTGTTGGTGCATGTCATATGACTCTGCCCCTTGTGCGCAAGATTGAATGGTCTGATAGCCTACTATACAAAGAAGAAAAAGATATTTGTTCATATGTATGATTAATTAAAAAAAGAAATGAAATTTATTTAGCGTATATATACTATAGTATAGAGGAATTATAAAAAAGATAAAATTCAAAAAAAATTATCTTGTTATTTGTTTGACTATAAATGTTCTCCTGACAACCTCAGTATCATCATTGAGTTTGTCGTCACGCCAAATTTCTACTTTTTTATCAAAGCAGTTGCCTAATGTACTATTGAACTTATAGGTAAGGTTTTCTGGAAGTATCTCTCCATGACCAGGTATGTATATTGTTTTGTTGATTAAAAGATCGCGTATTGTTTTGCACTTATGCATGAACTTATTTGGAGCTCCATCATTTCGTGCGATTGATTCATTCATAATGGTAAATGATGAGGGGAGCGATACCCCCGTATCTATCGTAAGACTTTTGCCAGCTTTTATTAATGCTGTCCGGGGATCCCTCATAAAGCTTTTTTCATAATTATTCCTCCCCTTATATATCTCGAGGTATGAAAATAAAGTTCAATTTGTCAATAGGATCATTAGCGATTGGGGCATTTGGGTCTGGCTAGACAGATCTGATCCTGTTTGTTATGATCTGCGTGCAAAACGTACGCAGGAAAATCTATAAGGAGAAGTAATATGTATATAAAAAACATTTTTTTCGTGATAGCCTCGATAGGAAGCTTGTATTGTGCAAATGCCCTCCAGCACATGCAGGGAGGACTTCAAACGGCCACTACGCACACGTATACCATAAGCCCAAATATTGCAGCTATTTTACAAGATATTGTTTCGGGGATAAACACATTACATGCGACATCGCCTCTTAGTCTGATTGTACAAGATCTTAGTAATGGTGTGGTTACCTTTGATGTTGAACTTATAAGCCAAGGGCTACAGGAGGCAATGCAACTGTTGGTTGCCCACCCCCGGATTACCCCAGAAACGGCTCTTACTTATATAGGCATTATTCTTGAGACTCTTGGGCAGCTTGAATTTATTGCCCCAAGCTTGGGAACAAGTAGTCTGATTACCGGGACGGCGACGCGGCGGTAACCAATTTTTTTATTGTTGGAATTTTTTTTTGTTGCTGCGGTCCTCGGTTTCCCCCACGCCCTCTTTGCGTTTGCTTATAATGCGATCCTTTTGTTTATGCATTTCATCTATTAAAAGATCAACCGCTTTCGTTGTTGCCCGGTAGATGTCATTATCCTTATGTGTGACAACAATGTGAGTCAACGGTAGGCGTGCTTTAAGTTCGACGCTATAAAAATGTGTTCCATGGCCCTCTTGATTGAATATAATATCGATGGTTGAGGGGTAGTTTTCATCATGAATAAAGCGGGCAATTTTTTTTAATTCTTGGGCTGCGTGTTCTTCAAGGTGTGGGTTTTTATCGACGATTAAATAAGTGTATGAAATCTGCATAGTGTTCCTTTGGTAGAGGTAGATGTGAGTCTTACGGTATCGCTCTTATAATATCTCTTAAGCAGGGTGATGTTCAAGAAAACTTGAATGAGGCAACAATCTTGTATATACTCTCAGCATATGAATAAAGTGCTTTATCTTGCTTCACAATCATCTTCTCGCAAATATCTTATTGAACAGCTGGACATCCCATTTCAGGTCTTTCCACAATCTGCCGACGAACAGGCTTGCGATTGGACCTTGCCGCTTGAACAGTTGGTTGATTCGATAGCGTTGCATAAAATGGAATCACTTGACTGTTCTTATTTGCCGCAATGGGATACAACACTTTGGGTTGTAACAGCAGATACGCTTGGGCAGGATGGGCAGGGTCGTATTTATGGAAAGCCTCGTGATAGAGTTGATGCTATTAATCAGATAAAAAATCAACGAAATCAATGGATGCGTGTTGCAACAAGTTATTATCTTGATCGCAAAAAACGGATGGATGATTGTTGGATAATAGATCAAAGAGTGACCAAAACAGTGGTTTCGAGCCTTTATTTTTCGATCGCCGATCATGAAATTGATGCATACATAACCAAAGCGGGGGCGTTGCAGTGTGCCGGTTCAATAACAATCGACGGCTTTGGTGCACCGTTTGTTAAAGAGGTTCAAGGGTCCTATTCATCTATTATAGGACTACCTTTATATGAACTTATGCAGGACTTGAAGAGCTTAGGGTTTTACGAATAGTTTTAACGTGGTCTGAGCGGAAGCTTGGGGAGTACATGATGCATGGAAAATGAGCGGGCACTCTTTTTTGCGCTCATACATTTATTTAGATAAATATTACAACCTACACATATAAAAAACATGAATAAAATTTGAATTTTCATAATAGTCCCCTTCCGATTCCCTCATTCATAGATGAGCATGTTTTTATTTTTTATTTCCCTTTATCAGTGTAGCCAAACGTTTTTTAAATTTGCAATTATAATTTAAAAAGCAAAAGAAAGAGGACATTTTTGTTGGATATAAGAACGTTTTTTATAAAAAGGGGTGTAGTAAAAAAAGAGTCTCTGATTTCTCAGAGACTCTTTTTTTTATATTATCCGTGAATGGAGCTTAGTCCATGTCATCGTTTGCGGCGGCTATATCGGTAGCTTGGTTGGCTTCCGTAGATTGCATTCTTTTATTAGCCTTTTTGCCTTCTCGTTTTGCTGAACCGGCTGTTGTTGAAGCGTTACGTTTTCTTGCACCACCTTTTTCATAGGCAGTGTGACGGTTGTCATGTACGCGGTCAATTCGATGGCCTGGGGTCATCGGTTCTTCGGTGTACCCTGGAGGGCAGGTCCATTTGTCCATTTTGTTGCAGATTGGTTTGTGTTTAACTTCTTCTGCACGGTATTCAATACATTCAAGGTTACCATGTTTATCTGTGCGTGCTTCAGTTTTTTCAGGACACACATCCTCGCTTACTTGTTCTTTGATCATAGGAGCATGTTCTACAGCTTTAACTTCTTTGACGCAGACCTCATGTGCACAGTTGCAGTGGTGATCTTTGTGGCCTTTCTCTTTTTTTTCGCGACATACCGGTTTGTGACAGGTGCTGCAGACGTGTGAACCTTCTGTTTTAGATGCTGTTTTAGATGGTTTTTTAGCCACATCGTAGGCATGGACAGTACTGGTTATCGCTGTTGCAAGCGTAACAAGCGCCAGTAATGAAAGTAATAATTTATTCATAAAAACTCCTTTTTTTAGGTATTTTGTCGACTTTGTGGCATACCTAAATTAACCACATTATTAAGTTTTACATCAATTACTCGAAAATAGCAACAGTTCAAACTCTCATTATTTTCCTTTGTTACTATAACTATCTTCATACTATCAGGATATCAGCTAAAAACTCAATGGTTTTTTCTTATTTGTAATAAAAAGGCGGCTTTTCATGGTTGCCGCCTCATTATTATCGAAAAAAAATGAAATTTGTTAATGATAAAGAAGCTTTTTATGGGGTTTCCATCGCTTAAGTAGCTCCTTGCATAAGATTTCCTTGGGAGAACTGATGGTCTTTTTGCAAAAGGCGGCTTCTGCCTTGGCGATACTTGTTTCTAAGGCTCCATGAGAATAGCTTCGGGCGTCGACCATTTTAAGTGCAGGGAGCATATCCCTTTGTATGACCTCTTGGGTTTGATCTTCGTTAAAAACTGTATGTATTTGATTTTCTAATAACATAAAAAAATCTATGATGCTGTCCTGTAGTTCAATTGCCGCATCTTGCCGATCCTGTTGGCTGACAAATGCATGTACTTGCTGTTGCAATCCATTATGTAAGGATTTGGTGATTAATTTTTTAAGCGATTCTTGTTCATGTTCAAGGAGCCATTGAAGGAGCATTAAAAGTTCGTATGACATATTCATTTGGTTTGAGTCGTGGTTGTGTGCCATATTAATATCCTTTTTTTTGGTGAATAGTATAAAGCTTTTCTAACCTGTATATCCAATGGTACTGCGCGTTAGATAGTTTTTCTCCTGCATCGGTCGTTAAAATAAAATTATCTGCAAAAAAATAGATACTTTCATTTAAAATGATTGAAAAAAATAATGCAAGAGTACTTACGTAAATTCCTCCCGAATAGGCAAATATACTGAATAATGTGGTGCTCATATGATTAAGCGCACATAAAATTTTTAATTTATGCATCATCCTGCTCCAGGTTCTCCGAAATTTGTGCAGGCTGTGCACCATCTTTTTTTCTAGACCGGCGGATTTTACCTAGTTTTTCAGCTTGGTTTTTGAGTGCCAGATTCGTTTCAAGTAAATCGTGTTCAAATTCTTTCTGCGTTGCAGCAAAGGCAATATTCATCTCTTTTTGAAGTTTTTTAATTTGTTTTTGAAGCTTTAAAATCATCTCAACACCAGCCAAATTTATCCCTATATTATGGGTAAGGTGGATAATCTCTTCGAGCCTTTCAATATCTTCTTCTGCAAAAAGACGCGTATTCCCCTCAGATCTTTTTGGGCTTATTAGGCCCTCTTTTTCATAAAGTCTAATAGTTTGCTGGTGTACCGCAAACATTTGGGCGACTGCGGATATAGAGAAGTAGCCTTTTCTTTTTTTCACTTTGTAATTATTTTTAAGGGTTTTATTATAAGCTTTACAATATAGTATAAAGTTTACTAAATTTGGCAAAAAATGCATCTTTGAGTCTTGTAGGTGAAAGAGCAGAGGGTTTTGTATGAAGTTGGGCGTTGTTGTTGTGAGTATCGGTGTGTTTGTCTGTGGTTGGGCATATTATGATCAGGAAGCGGCTGTAATCGTGGGCAACGACAATAGCCGGGAGTATTCTTTTGGCTTGGCGCGGGATGAGCAGATGCGACAAAGTAATAAAGGATTACCGGTCCCGCGTATTGCGCTTTGTATAAGCGGGGGTGGGTTGCGCGCCATGATAGGGGGATTGGGTTTTATGCAAGCTCTTGATGATTTGGCTCTTTTAGATTGCATATATTGCATATGTGCGCTTTCGGGTTCAACATGGGGTGTCAGTAGTTGGTTAGAATCGCGTATGTCTGTTGCTGCTTATGCAACGTATCTGAAAAGACAACTACAAAAAGGACTTTTGACCGATATAGTAAGTGAAAATATGGTTCGCGAGCTGACCAAAAAAGTGGTCTCTGGGCAATCGATTTCGCTTGATGATATATGGGGGGTTTTGCTTGCCCAAAAAATTTTAGTTAATCTGGATAAAAAACATTTAACTGATATCACTATAAGTAATTATCGATCTGGCTTGATTGACGGCAAGGTCCCTTTGCCAATTTATACGTGTGTAACGCCGCTTGTTGCGTCGGCTGAGGGGCTTAGGTATGAGTGGGTAGAGTGGACTCCATGTGCGGTGCGTTCTTCTTATCTGCAAACGGCGATTCCTCTGTGGTCGTTGGGGCGCCACTTTCAACATGGAGTGAGTGTTGATCATCTGCCTGTTCTATCATTAAGTTGTGCCCAAGGGATTTGGGGCTCTGCTATGTCGGGTGATATACAAGATCTTTTACGGGATTTACAAGTGACATTTACAAGCGAAGAAAGAACAATCGTGGATATTATGCATACGATTATGCATAATACCATACTTGATGAAATGAGTCAGGTTCGTCCTCTGCCGGCAAGCCTGCCTAATTGGAACTATGATTTTTGTGATTTCCCTTATTGTAACCAAAAAGCCTTAACGTTTATAGATGGGGCTTTTTTGTGTAATGTGCCGGTAGTTCCAGCTCTTGATCCGACACGCCATATTGATATCATTATTGTGGTCGATCTGTCATTGGCAAGTGATGCTGCGCTTACCTTATCTTACTTAGAAAGGTATGCTCGTGAACATGATTTTCTATTTCCTGTTATTGATACAAGTCTGTTAACCAAAAGTTGTTCTGTCCATAAACCAGCTGCCGGGCACCAGGGCCCGACATTGATCTATTTTCCGCTTATTGCGCTTACAAATTATGCTGA
This sequence comes from bacterium, assembly GCA_021847535.1. Taxonomy (GTDB): domain Bacteria; phylum Babelota; class Babeliae; order Babelales; family Babelaceae; genus BOG-1370. The sequence continues at coordinate 8,310 of JAJZMR010000018.1, read as the reverse complement.
TGGTTGGGACCCGCAAGTCGCCACTTTTACTGATACATTTAATCTTACCTACACGCCGGAACAATTTGATCTCATGTATGGGATTATGTATGCATCATGTATGAATAATAAAGATGTTTTAGAGAGCTTTATACATTAAACTTAATGTTGACGATATCGCCATCTTGAATGATATAATCTTGGCCTTCTGTCTTCATTTTTCCGGATTCTTTCACCTTTGATTCGCTCCCTAATGTTGCTAGATCGTTATAATTAAATACATCTGCGCAGATAAAGCCTCTTTCAAGATCTGAATGAATTTCGCCTGCTGCCTTGCGTATAGTGATTCCTTTGGGTATAGACCATGCATGTATTTCTTTTGGGCCGCAGGTAAAAAAAGTTATAAGCCCGAGGTTTTCATATGTTTTTTCAATGATCGTGTTAAGGCCGCTTTTTGAAAGGCCCATCATAGTTGCCATATCTTTCCGTTCTTCAGGTGAAAGGATAGAAAGTTCATATTCCAGGCGAGCGCTTACCGGGATAACGGATGTTTTGCCAAATTTTTTTACAAGTGCTTGGTAATTTTTATGAGCAAGGTACTGGCTGTCCGCAATTTCACCTTCACCGACATTTGCAATAATTAAAAATGATTTGCCCGAGAGTAAAAAACTGTGCCGGGCATAAGGGGATGCACACAATTGTTGAACACGAACAAAGTTCCCTTCATTAAGAGCCTTTTCTACGTCATTAATAAAAAGGAGTTCCATTTCATACTCTTTTTTTTCCAACGGCTTATTTTGGGCAGATTTTAGGGATTGCTGTACTTTTATTTTACGTTTTTCAAGTGACTCAAGATCTTTCAGCATGAGCTCAGTGGTAATGATATCAAAATCGCGCAGTGGATCAACGTGATCAAAATCTGATGTGATATGCGCATCATCAAAGCAGCGCAGGACATGTAAAATCAGATCAACTTCTCGAATGTGACTTAAAAATTGGTTACCCAGCCCTTGGCCTGTAGCTGCTCCTTTTACCAAGCCTGCTATATCAACAAATTGTACAGATGTAGGAATGAGTTTTTGGGACCCGTATATTTTTTGCAAGCTTTCCATGCGAAAATCGGGAACGAAGGTTATAGCCATATGCGGGTCTATGGTGCAAAAGGGATAATTTTCCGCAGGCACGCTTGATTTTGTCAGAGCGTTAAAAAGTGTTGATTTTCCAACATTAGGAAGGCCTACCAGGCCGGCAGTGATGCTCACGCAAATCTCCATTTTTATTTGATGAAGGGCGTTTTTTTAGGAACGCCCTTGATTGATCATCAATTTATTTTGTTATTTCTGGCTCTATAGGTTCATCTGATGAAGAATTGTTTTGTGAAGATTCTTCAGTTGACGAGGCTTCTGCTCCTGCTTTATACATAATTTCAGCAAGTTTGTGAGAAGAAGTCATAAGCTCTTGGTAGGTCTTTTCAAGTTCTACCGCATCAGCTTTGTTTTCTTCAAAAATCTTTTTTGCTGCAGTCAGAGCTGTTTCGACTTTAGTTATTTCTTCAGCAGGTAGCTTTTCTTTATGCTCCGACAATGTTTTTTCAACTTGTAATATTAACCCATCGAGTTGATTTCTTTTTTCTATTTTTTCACGTGCTCGCTTATCTTCTTCTTGATGTTCTTGTGCTTCGCGGACCATAGCTTCAACTTCTTCTTTTGAAAGTCCGCCGCTTGACGTGATGGTTATCTTTTGCTCTTTGCCAGTTCCTTTATCTTTGGCAGAAACGCTCACGATGCCGTTTGCATCGATGTCAAATGTAACCTCAATTTGAGGAACGCCGCGAGGAGCTGCTGGAATGCCTTCAAGCTTAAATTCGCCGAGTAATTTATTATCGCGAGCAAATTCTCGTTCACCTTGAACGACGCGTATGTCAACGGCCGTCTGATTGTTTTCTGCGGTACTAAAGACTTGGGATTTTCTTGTTGGAATCGTCGTATTGCGTTCGATCAAGCGAGTTGCTATCCCGCCCATGGTTTCAATTCCTAAAGAAAGGGGTGTGACATCTAACAGTAAAAGATCTGTTACTTCTCCTGCTAGAATAGCGCCTTGAATTGCAGCACCTATGGCAACAACTTCATCGGGGTTAACAGATTTGTTTGGGTCTTTTCCAAAGAAATCTTTTACCAACTGTTGAACGTGAGGAATACGTGTTGAGCCGCCGACCAAGATGACTTCATCAATGTCTCCCTTTTGTAGCTGAGCATCTTGTAGAGCTTTTTTGCATGGCGTAAGAAGTCTTTCAAATATTGAACTGCAAAGATTTTCGAGCTTTGCGCGGCTCAGCTTGAGTGTTAAATGCTTTGGCCCTGACGCATCTGCTGTTATATAGGGTAGATTTATATCAGTTTCGTGCAATGTTGAAAGCTCGATTTTTGCTTTTTCTGCAGCCTCTTTAAGTCTTTGAAGGGCCATGCGATCATTGCGCAAATCGATAGTTTGATCTTTTTTGAATTCTTCTAAAATATAATTGATGATAACTTGGTCAACGTCATCACCACCCAAATGAGTGTCTCCATTTGTTGCGCGTACTTCAATGACTCCGTCGTGAATTTCCAAAATCGAGACATCAAAAGTTCCGCCACCAAAATCAAAAACAACTACTTTTCCATTTTTCTTTTTGTCGGCACCGTAGGCTAATGCTGCGGCGGTTGGTTCATTAATAATTCTTTTAACTTCGAGCCCTGCGATGGTGCCAGCATCTTTTGTTGCCTGTCTTTGCGCATCGTTAAAATAGGCTGGTACAGTAATAACTGCTTCTTTGACAGCGTGTCCTAAATAATTTTCCGCTGCCTTTTTTATCTTGCTTAGTATTGCAGCAGAAACTTCCTCCGGCGTGTATTCATGCCCATGTGCAGAAATTGCAGTATCGCCATTTGAGCGCTTGACGAGCTTGTATGGCATGAGTTTTATTTCTTCTTTCATCTCTTCAAAAGTGTGTCCGATAAATCTCTTTATGGAGTATACCGTGTTTTCGGGATTAGTCACCGCTTGACGTTTTGCAAGAACACCTTCGAGTCGTTTACCATCTTTAGTGAAAGCCACGACCGAAGGCGTTGTATTTTGTCCTTCTTCGTTGGGGATTACTTTTGGTACTCCTCCCTCCATGATTGCAACTACAGAGTTTGTAGTGCCAAGATCGATTCCGATAATTTTGTGTGCCATAATATTTCCTTTTATATAGCAAAGATAGAGATAGTTTAATTTTATTAAAATTATACGAATTTTCTTGTTTATGTCAACATAGTGCACTCAAGAAATCTTAGTGATTCGTACTCAACTTTTTCTGCTGCGATGTTTCTGATAATACGCAGAGGCTCTTTGCAAGCGATTGCTTCTTTACTTTTATTTTGCAGGCAAAGATAGTCAGTGTTCCCTTTCCTTTCGCTGTCGTTTCTCGTTGAAGTTTCTGGGTATAGGGCATTGGGTATTTTTAAAAAGGGAACACTGACTATCTTTAAAAGCTGGTGAAATCTGATACACTTAACCATTGAAAGGGTAAGGCTATATTTAAAGTTGTGTATGCACCTTTAAAAATAGGGATGACCTATGTTCTTCTTACGTCAAAAGGTAGTTTATCCGGGCTATGGAGTTGCCTACGTAAACCGCATTATAGAAAAAAAAGTAGGCGCTCAAAATGCCGCGTTCTATGAACTGACTTTTTTAAAAAAAGATATGACATTTTTGGTGCCTGTGAGCAATATAGAGAGTATTGGGCTAAGGAGCTTAAGTAGCCAAGATGATATTCATAATATATTTGATACTCTCAGCAAGCCTGAAAGAAAATTATCGCCCTTTGAGTTTAGCGCGAGTAGCTGGAATAAAAGACACAAAGAATATCAACTTAAATTACGCAGGGGAACGCTTGAAGACCTTTCGGCGATCTATAAAGATTTAAGGACAATTGAGGCCCAAAAAAGGCTATCGTTTGGAGAAAAAACAATATTGCAAAAAACAGAAGGGCTCCTGGTGGAAGAAATCGCAGTTGTCCAAGATGCTGAAGCAGAAAAAACTGTTCAGAAACTGAGGGATCTCTGTCTGGCCTCAACTGCTCCTGAGCAGTTACAGCAGGAAAGAATAGGGGCAACGAATTTGCTGCATAAAAGCACCCTATAAAAAACCATAAAAGGAGTAAGAAAATTAGATAACCTATCTTTTTCTTACTCCTTTTATGGTGTATGATAAGGGTATGGAAAAAATACTTATTATCGCTGGCCCGACAGGTGTCGGAAAATCTGATTTTGCAGAATTATTGGCTGAAAAAATAGATGGTGTAATTATCAATGCTGACCAGGCACAGCTGTACACTCATATATCGATAGGAACGGCAAAGCCTGATTGGGAAAGAAAACCTATGGAACACTATCTATTTGACCATATTAACGAACCCAAAGCCTTTAGTAATCATGCCTATCAAAAAACGGTGCGTGAGATTATTCAAGCAGTCCAAAAAAAAGGAAAAAAAGCAATCATTGTTGGAGGCTCAGGCTTCTACTACCAATCACTACTGTTTGAATTTGGCGACTTAACAATCGCCCCCCCCTTAATTCCAGCGGCAATTGAACCGGGATATCCTGAAAATTGGGAGCATTTAAAGGAGATAGACCCGGAACGAGCAGCGGCACTCCATCGGCATGACCACTACCGTATAAAAAGAGCGCTTTCAATATTTTATACCTATGGAATCTTGCCCAGCAAAGTTGGGATGATATATAAACCGTGGGCTCCCTATACACTGGTCCACATAAATCGGGAAAAGACGGACTTGTATGAACGCATAAATAAGAGAACTGAAATTATGCTCAAGCAGGGTTGGATAAACGAGACTGCCGAGCTTCCAGAGCCCTGGAAGGATTTTGTATGCAGAAAAAAAATTATAGGCTACGAGGATATCCTAAAATATGTTAGGGGTACTATGGATTACGATTTGATGGTAAAAATGATTCAGAAAAAAACGCGCAATTATGCAAAAAAACAGCAAACTTTTTTTAAATCGCTCACAAAAAAAATTCCTGTTACCGAGCATATCCATGTCACCCAAGTAAACTTGACATTATCTTCTGTTGATTTATATCTTAATCATCTTATAAAACAATATATTACTTAAGAAAATTATGGATAAAAAAGGGATAGTCCTTGAACTACATGCGCATCAAGCAACGGGAATTATTTTTGCGCTCTTATTTTTTTATGGAATAACGTTCATTGCAGGATATTTTTGGGGAAAGAAAAGTGCATTACAGGAGTTTGCAGACCAAATAAAGAATGAATCATTCTCGGACAAGGTTTATGCATCGCTCTGTTCATTATATGATGTGCCACCCGAAACGACAGCTTCTCGGCAAGTTCCGAGCCAAGAAGTAAATGAAAATAGTGAGAATAAGTCTATCAAGGACGATGAAAAAGATAAAAAAAATGAAAACGGCCAGCAGGTGCAAGAAGATGCTCCACGGTTTAGAGCTTTACTTATCGGTTATGCAACAGAAAATCAAGCTCAGGCGTATGTTGATAGTTTGGTAAGGCGAGGGATAGAAGCGCAGATTATAAAGCACTCGAGTACATCCGCTCGCGGCAAAAAAAAGGCATGGTTTCAAGTAGTAACGATGCCGCAAAGTTATTTATTAACGCAGAAAGTTGTTGAAAGGCTCTCGATTGAAGACAGGCTTGCAGGGGTCTCAATTGTAGAAGAAAAATAATTAAAGAACAAGGAAAAATATGCTTTTATATTTAAGAAAATACTTTCACAAAGGACTCGTACAGGCACTTGTTTTAGTGACGACATTGTCATTAGTGGGTATTGGATCATTCGCAGCATTTTTAGGAATGTTTTTCGCTGAATCGGGCACGATTTTTAGTGTGAATGGTTATGGCGTCACGCAACAAATTTTTGCTTTGCGAACAGCGACGCAAAAACGTTTTTTGGATTTTTACCAAGAACAGCTTGGTGCGCTTGCCCCACGCCTTCTTGCTCAGTATGGCCTGAGTATGTCTGCCGAAAAAAATGCTTATCAAAAAATAGTGAGTGAGCTCGTGCTTGCAAGCATGGTAAAAAAAGCAGGACTTAAGATAAGTGATCAGGCGCTGTCGCGCAGACTGCATACACCTGCATTACTTACAGAAATTTTTGGGAGCCAGCTTCCACGGTCCCTGTATGATCGAAAAGGAAAAATTCAAATTGAATTTTTATCTAAATTTCTTGCACTACAAAGACTTTCGCTTGACGATCTTGAGCAGATGCTTGAAGTAGCATCTGAGCAGGATCTTGCTCTTGCGATAATTGATTTGGGGATGCCCGTTACGAAAAAAGAAATAGCACTTCTTGCAAGAAAAAAGTATGCGACTCGTACTTTCAAGCTTGTAGAGTATTCTTTAGGGGGTTATCTAAAAAAGGCAGAAGAAAAAGAGGCTACTGCCGAGGAATTAGCGGCCTTTTTTGCGGCACAGAATGCAAAATACCGCGCCTACTGGACAGAAGAAAAAAGAGCTGGGTTGATGTGGAAAGTTCCCTTGAAGGGCAAAAGTGAGGACGAAAAAAAGGAGCTGACTCAAGAAGCTCAGCAGTCTTTAGATGACCAGACTACCTTTGATAATTTTATTGAAAAAAACAAAGGCGTGCGATCTGTTATTGCCCTGCAATCGCTGCAGACAAAAAACAATGATAAGCTCCTTTTTAGGTTGGATCTTGAAAAGAAGGGGCTTTATGAGGAAAAGGATTTTTTAATTATCGTCATGCCAACCCAGATCCAAGAATCAGTTGAAAGACCGCTTAATGAAGTACAAGCGGCAGTCAAAAAAGACTTTTATACAGATTTAGCCAAAAAAGAGCTCGTTTCTGATTTAGAAAAATTGAGCATTCCCGATGCGTACAAATTAGGAAGTAGAGAAATTGTACTTAAGTCTGATAATCAATCGGAAATAATGGAAAAGCTGGCAAAGGAATCAATTGCTACTGACCGCATGAATAATATGGCGACAGAAGGCGCTGTGCTTAAGGGTGTGACTGATAACGGGGGTTACACTATTACGCTTGAAAGTATTAAAAATGATACTGACTTAACGAATGCAGAGCTTTTTGCATTAAAGCAAGAGATCCTCAGGGAAGGCAAGCGACTTGTGCAATCTGCATCAGTTGATTATTTGCTGAAAAATGCTAAAATTAAAGGTAATAAAGTTGTTGAAACTCCCTAGATAGTTTTTTTATTCAATTAGTTTTAAACCACAGGTGCAACGTGCAAAAAGAAAAAGATACGGAATTGCTTTCAAAAAAGAAGGCATTAGAGGCTGTTTTCGCACAAATACATAAGACTTGGGACAAGGGTTCCATTATGTATCTTGGGCAAAATGCTGCTGTACAGTTAGATGCCATATCAACCGGATCAATACTTCTTGACCACGCTATAGGGATAGGCGGTCTACCCCGTGGAAGAATAATTGAAATATACGGGCCTGAAGCTTCTGGTAAAACGACAATCGCCTTGCAGACGATTGCGCAGGCTCAGAAAAAGGGCGGCATTTGTGCGTTTATTTATGCTGAGCATGCATTAGATCCAATTTATGCGGAAAAGCTAGGCATTAATATTGCAGATCTTATTATTTCGCAACCTGATTATGGTGAGCAGGCTCTTGATATAGCAGAAATGCTGGTAAGATCGAATGCTGTTGATATTATTGTTATAGACTCTGTTGCCGCTTTAGTTCCTAAGGCAGAGCTTGATGGGGATATGGGAGATGTACATGTGGGGTTGCAAGCGCGCTTGATGTCGCAAGCTTTGCGTAAGTTGACACCGATCGTTCACAAATCTAAAACAGTTCTTATTTTTATCAATCAGGTTCGCCAAAATATTAATGCTATGGCATTTGCAAATAAAGAGGTAACAACAGGGGGTAATGCATTAAAGTTTTATTCTTCGCTACGTATCGATGTTCGTCGTATCGAAAGTTTGAAGGATAAAGAAGGGGTCCATTGGGGAAATAGGTTGGTGATCAAAATTGCCAAGAATAAGATGGCTCCTCCATTTAGAAAAGTTGAAGTTTCGCTGCGATTTGGTGAAGGTATCAGTAAAGATATCGATCTGGTTGATGCGGCATTAAAAAATAATATTATTAGTCAATCAGGATCATGGTTTTCTTTTGCGGGGCAAAAGATAGCTCAGGGAAAAGATGCGGTCGTGCAACTTTTAAAATCTGATGAGCGGCTTAACAGCGCTATTGAAAAAGAAGTGCGTGCGGCGCTTCAGGGAGCTCCTGTTGTGGCCGTTGATCTGCCTGAAGACCATATTGAAG
>JAJZMR010000076.1 GCA_021847535.1 bacterium | reverse complement strand
TGCGGTAGACACCATTAATAATATCGGGTAAGTTAAGCAGGTCTTCAATGACATAAAAATACTCTCTTTTTTGGGGTTTTACACCTTCTAAGAGAGTATTTTTTTAATCAAAAGTCAAATCAGATCACATCTTTCACGCATCTGCGGAAGTCCTGTTTTTAGGGAAAGAGCCAACAGCATTCAATAAGCTTTTGCCGATTGCAAGAGCCTTCTTGGATTCATTTTTAATGATTTTAATGTAACGACTCTTTTTTTCAATAACAACTGATAGATTGATTGACTGATTGCCGTGATTGAAGGTTAAATCGCCTTGCTTTAACCCATCCACAACCTGACTTGTAGACCGGTGGCGCTTCAGCTGCACTGCCACATCATCCACTCTTTTACCTTCCTGCCTCATTACGTACAAGCTCTTTCTTTCTTCAAACTTAATTTGATTGTATACTTTCATAGCGACACCTTCTTATATCACCATTAATTATAACGGATTTGGTGTCGCACTTCATTTTAGAACTTTCCCTTGCTGCATTTCGTCATAAGAGAGTATTTTTTAATCAAAAAATAAAATCAGATCGGATCTTTCAATCTTCTGCGCAAGTACTGTAATTATCAACAATCGATCTTCATGCATCATGAAAAAAGTTCAAGTAATTGAAAAATATTAGTCAATTTATAAGGAGCAATCGATGTCTGGGGCAGTTTTTGATTGCGTGCAACAAAGAGCCGAGTAATGCCGAATTTTTCAATTTCATGCATATGCTGACCGATATGATTAATCGGTTTTATTTGTCCCGTTAAACTCAATTCACCCAGAGCAATGCATTTTTCAGGTAAGGGCTTTTGAAAATAACTCGAGAGCAATGCAAGTGCTATTCCCAAGTCTACACTACTGCCCTTAATTTTAAAGCCACCACTGACTTTAAAAAATATATCCTGGGTACTGAGCTTCACTTTTAGATATTTTTCAAGTATAGCCGCAATAAGCACTACTTGCGCCGATTCAAGACCGCTGACAACCCGTTGTGGCATACCATATTTTGAGGCAATTGTCAGAGCTTGCAACTCAAGCAAAATCGGTCGACTCCCTTCAAGGTGGCTCACTAAAACAGATCCTGGCGAATGAGAAACCTCTTCGAGTAAATATTGATTTATGTTTGCAATTTCCTGCAATCCAGATGCATGCATCTCAAAAAAACCAATCTCATTAACCGTTCCAAACCTATTTTTAACCGAACGAAGAACCCGCGTCTGCCAACGATCCTCTCCCTGTAAATAAAAAACTGCATCAACCATATGCTCAAGTGTTTTTGGCCCAGCCATATAGCCGTCCTTTGTAATATGACCACTCAGCATAACCGTTATTGCATTTTCTTTTGCAAGACGCATCAGGCGAAATGCTGATTCTTTAAGTTGCCCAATAGTACCAGGCAATGATTGTGTATCCGAAGAATAACAGTTTTGTATCGAATCGATAATAACTAAGTGTGGTTTATAAGCAAGCACTGTCGCAACAACTTCATCTAAATTTGCTTGATCGGAAAAAAGCAATTTTTCATGGATACAACTTAAACGCTCAGCTCGCTGCCTAACCTGCTCCAACGATTCTTCTGATGAAAAATAAAAGACACTATACTGATGCGCAAGATGAAATGCAACCTGCAGCATCAATGTCGACTTACCAATTCCTGGATCACCCGTCAAAATAATAAAGGATCCAAGCATAAGCCCGCCGCCTGTAACACGGTCCCATTCTTGAATACCGCAGAGCATGCGCTTATGGGCAGTTGCCTGAACATCGGCAAGTTTTTTCATAGGCACCGTGCGCGCGAGTGATGTTTTTTGAGACTGGTTCAAGGCAAGCGATAAAGAAATTTGCTCCAATGTGTTCCACTCTTTGCATTCAGGGCATTGCCCAAGCCACTTGATAGTTTTGCATGAACAATTTTGACAGACATAAAAAGATTGAGGCCTTGCCATAAATTAATTTAGTACTCAGTATATTTTTGTGAATTATTTTTTGCTTTTTCTACGGGATATTTTGCACGATTTAGTTCCATTTTTTTTTCAAGCGCCTGGGCAATATCAATATCATTTTGAGCAGCAAAATTAAGAACCCAGTACAATACATCCGCAAGCTCATGCTCGACTGCGGTGCGCTTATTGTGCAATACCGTCTTTGAATCTGAGCTTTCACACCACAAAAAATGCTCCATAAGCTCAGCAGATTCGATACTTAAATACATACTCATGTTTTTAGGCGTTTGAAATTGTCGCCAATTACGCTCATCTACAAACTGAAGAATAATTTCTTGTAATTCTTTAATGGATTTTTCGTTTTTTTGTGCCATTAGGCCCCTTTTTGATCTTGATAGCAAATTTTCTGATGGCCGTTTTTTTTATTATAAGTTATTTTAAAGCAACTTCTGCATCGAGCTTGGTAGCAATCTTGCGCACCAATAAGAATAAGTGGATCATCAAAATCTGCAGGCTGCCCAGAAACTAACCGCTGCGTGTAATGAGCGTCGTTTCCACAGCTATTACAAATGGCTTTAAGCTTGGTAACCTTATCAGCAAGCGAAAGTAATGCTGGCATAAATCCAAAAGGAACTCCTCGGAAATCTAAATCCAATCCTGCCACAATAATGCGCTTATGGTCAGCTACCAACTCA
>JAJZMR010000068.1 GCA_021847535.1 bacterium | reverse complement strand
AATCGACGCAAAATTCTTTTATTTTTCTCAATTTGAAAAATATATTGTAAAGCGATACCACTCTATAATATACTGATAAAGGAAATCAGTTAGAAAAGGAATAGGGACTGCTATGAAAAAGATCTTTATACTCAGTTGAATGGTAGTAGGGTTACAACAGGTATATGCGCAGGAAACTACTTTGAAAGACGACTTGAGCACATTACCCAATGAACTTCTTGAAAAGATTTTTAATCAGCTTGATAGCAAGGAAAAGCTTGAGCTTGCAAAAACAAATAAAATATTACGCTCCTTTGTAGATGCAAAACGGGTTGAAAAAACTGAATTCCAATTCATCGGTATACCTCTAAAAACAATTAACGAGACTTTACAGTTTTATAAGGGCGAGCAACTGAAAAAATTAGTCATCCAAGGTACCGATTTGAGTACTTTTAATATAAATTTCCTTAAATCTTGTCCCAAACTTCAGGAAATTAAATTAGTTGATACCAATTTAAATACTCAGCAATTAAATACTTTTTTTACAATGTTGCCTACTTTCAAGAACTTACAAATATTAGATATTACAGATAATGTTTTATCAACAATTTCAACAGAGTTACTTAACAAATTACCAGAAACTTTAGAATATCTAAATCTGTCAGGGTGCCGGTTAGAAGCAGAGCCATTAATTACATTGTTTAAAAAATTGACTACTTTCAAGAACCTAAAAAGATTAGATCTTTCATACAATTATTTATCAGCAATTCCAGAAGATCTATTTAAAAACCTGCCAGAAACTTTACAAGATTTAAATTTATTAGACTGCTATTTAAGAACTGGACAATTAACCATTTTGTTTGAAAAATTGGCTACTTTCAAGAACTTAAAAAAATTAAATCTTTCACAGGATGTTTTATCAACAATTTCAACAGAGTTACTTAACAAATTACCAGAAACTTTAGAATATCTAAATCTGTCACTTTGCGAGTTAACAACTGAGCAATTAACTACCGTGTTTGATAGAGTATCTAATTTTAAAGACTTAAAGGAATTGGCACTTTCAGGTAATGATTTATCAGAACTTCCAAAAGAGTTATTTCAAAAATTGCCAAAGTCTTTAAAGTCTCTAGTCATAAGGTACTGTTACCTAACAAAAGAGCAACTAAATGAAATAAAACTGATCATGCCAATTCTCATTTAGAATATCTAACTTTATCAGGTTGCAAGCTAGAAACTCAGCAATTAAAGGTGCTTTTTGAAGCAACATCAAGATTCACGAACTTAAAATCATGGGAGCTTGATACTATTATTAAGAATATGTCGCCTGAGAGGTTTCTATATTTAATTCAAACCCTATCAAAGCACAATATCGATAAGCTTGCCTTAGTAAATCATAGTATACGTGAAAAAACTCAAGCCTCTATGAAAGAGCTTATCTTTGGTGACCCTACAATAGATAACATTAACAAATTTCTTAATCTCTACAAAGGCCCCCAACTGAAAAAATTAGTGATCACAGGAAATTAAATTGGTTAAGACCAATTTACCATCTGAGAAATTACCTACTGTTTTTGATATAATACCTACTTTAAAGCACTTAAAAATATTAGATCTTTCAGACCCGGTTAGCCATAAATAGGCTTGAAATTGACACCACTCCTAAGCGCTCTAAGCGCAGAAAAAAGAATTTTGCCGGCTCGGATAACAACTATTTAAAAAGCTTATTGTTCTCATGATTTAAATTCTGAATTATTTATCCCGCAGTTCTGGATCGGTCAAATCAAGATGCTCATCAACAACCTTGAACCGCTCTATAACAAGAGTCTTTCCTGATTTAACATCGATTGTAACAATAATTCCAAGCATTTGATAGGGCCCTTCAAGTTCAACTTCGAATTTTACGGGCATCTGCGTTAAGAGATTGTGTAATATTGGCTGGCGTTTCATACCGATCATGGAATTAATGGAGCCGCCCATACCAAGGTCAGTGATAAAGGCAGTTCCTTGCGGAAGTAGCCGTTCGTCAGCTGTTTGAACATGCGTGTGTGTCCCATAAACAACAGAAGCTTGCCCATCAAGATAATAAGCAAGCCCCAATTTTTCAGAGCTTGCCTCTGCATGCATGTCGACGATAATAACTTGTGTATGTGATTTTAAAAAAAGAATTGCCGATTCTGCCGCTTTAAAAGGACAGCTGACCAACTCGCGCATAAAAACGCGGCCTTGAACATTGATGACCCCTATCTTGATATCAGCAACTGAAAATAGGGTCACACCAGTTCCGGGACAAGTGGCAGGGAAATTTGCAGGACGGAGTATATCTTTATGACTTGCAAGGTACCCATAAATATCACGTTTTGCAAAAATATGATTACCACTTGTTATAATCTGGGCGCCATATTTTTTAAAAAAATCTGCGATAAGAGGCGTTATTCCCCGCCCATCGCTTGCAGAATTTTCACCATTTACTATAATAGCATCGGCACGATACTGTTCTTTTAGACGTATGCTATGTTTTTTAAAAAGAGCACGCCCTGGTAGTCCGACAAGATCCCCTATGCATACTATTTTTATCTTATCGCGCATATTCTATTGCTCGCTTTTCTCGAATAACATTGACTTTGATCTGGCCAGGAAACGCCATCTCTTTTTCTATGGTAGCAGCAATATCGCGGGCGAGAATAACAGCTTTATCATCATTTACCATATTTTCT